>CAYHDD010000219.1:0-5768 GCA_964355195.1 uncultured Rhodoferax sp.
GAATGGCTGATTCGGACCTTGTCTGCACTGCGCAGACTGGGCGCCTGGTTTGCCACGAGAATTCGCAAATTTGCGAGCGCAATCGGTCGCGTAAGTTGGATCCACATAGGGAACAAGAGAAAATGACTGAATCACATGTTTGGCCACGACGCCCTGCCTGGTTCATGATTTCGGCGGTCGTATTGCTCGCGCTTTCGACGCTGCTGGTGTGCGCGCCGGCCGATGCCAAAACGCGTGTCAGCAAGGCCGCGAGCCTCAAGAGCACGTCGCCTGAAGACCTGACCGAAACACGATCCAAACAGCGGGTTGTATCGCTCACGTTCAAGCAACTGGGCGCATGGTCCGCGATCAAGCTGCGCGGCGTCGACGGTGCGCAGACCCTGTACTTCCCCATCCGCGCCGACGAGGTTGTGGTCGCAGCGAAACTGCGGATTGCCTACGACTACTCGCCCGCCCTCATTCCCGAGTTGAGCCATCTCAAGATATCGCTCAACGAACGCTTAGCAACCGTGCTGGCGCTGCCCAAGGACAAGGGCGTTGGCAACAGCCGCGAGATTGACATTGATCCACGCTGGTTTTTCGACTTGAACTACCTGCGCTTCAAGCTCATTGGCCACTACACCCGCGAATGTGAGGACCCGTTTCACTCATCCTTGTGGCTAACCTTGAGTGATGCAGGGCGTCTGGAACTGACCTTGGCTCCTTTGCCAGCCAGCAACGACCTGAAGAACCTGCCCGCGCCGTTTCTCGACAAGCGTGAGAACCAGTCGGTGAGCTTGCCTTTTGTTTTCGGGAGCAATCCCTCGCTAGGAACACTCAGAGCGGCTGGCGTACTGGCCTCATGGTTCGGTCATCAGGCGGGTGCGCGCGGAGCACAATTCCCGGCGCAGCTCAACGGCCTGCCCGATGGCAATGCGGTCGTCTTCTTGCAAGGCAACAGGACCGTTGAAGGGATCAAAGCCAGCGCTGTTTCCAGTGTTTCGATACAAACGCATCCCAGAAACCCGCAGGCCAAATTACTGGTGGTGAGCGGCGCCAGTGACGAAGATCTGGCGCGTGCTGCGCGAGCCATCGCCCTGGTCGCACCCACACTCGCGGGACCCTCCGTCACCGTCGCAAAGGAAGCTGAAGCCGCACATCGCAAGCCCTACGACGCACCCGCTTGGGTTCCAACCGACCGTCCCGTGCGTTTGGGCGAATTGGTGCGTCTCGAGGAGCTGCGCGCGCAGGGCTATTTCCCGGAAGTCATCCGGATCAACTACCGCGTACCGCCCGACGTGTTCACCTGGCGCACGCCTGGAACCCCGCTCAATCTCAAATACCGTGCCACTCGCTTGCCGGCTCACAGAAGCTCCAGCCTGAATATTTCGGTCAACACAAACTTCATTCGGGCATTTGCCATTGATGCGCCCTACAAGCTTGTCAATGAGGGCCAACACGTCCCGGACAAAGTCGCTCCGCGTGAAGAGTTTTTGAGCATCCCGCCCTACGGTCTGTCAGGGCGCGACCAGCTCCAGTTTGCCTACCATTTTGACTTTCTCAAGGAAGGGATCTGTCGGCAAATGGCACCCGATAACCTGCAAGGGTCGATCGACGCGGAGACGACCATCGACTTCAGTGCGTTCCCCCACTATGTCGCCCTGCCAAACCTCGCTTACTTTTCCAGTCTCGGTTTTCCGTTCACCCGAATGGCGGATTTGTCCGAAACTGCGGTGGTCTTGCCCGACAACTCCAATACCGACGAAATTGGTCTCTATCTGACGCTGATGGGGCGAATGGGTGAGTCCACCGGTTATCCGGCCCTGCGCCACAGCGTCATCAGTGCCTCGGATGTCGACAAAATGGCGGCCAAAGATCTGATCGTCATTGGTTCGGCAAAGAGTCAGAGTCTGATGACAAAATGGGCGGATCGCCTGCCCATGGTCCAAAACAACGGTGACCGCTACGTGCGCGAGCCTGACGCCGTCTGGCGCCCAGGCTACCGATGGGAGCAACAGGACGTGCAGGAATCATTGCAGCCCAAAGGCAGCTTCTCCGTGACCGGGACCGGCAATCTGTCCACGCTGATGGCGTTTGAATCACCGCTGCAAGCGAGCCGCAGCGTAGTGTTTCTCTACGCGGACAAGCCCGCCGATCTGCGCAAACTCTCCGATGCTCTGTCTGACCCGGAACGCATCGCCTCCTTTCAGGGTGACTTTGCCGTAGTTGACGACAAGCTCGTCTCTCACACCAAGGTCAGCACGACCTACTACCTGGGTTCGCTGCCCTTCTTCAGCAAGGTTCGCTGGTTCTTCGGAGATCAACCCTTGATGTTGGGCCTGATTGCGGCACTGATTTGCATGGTGATGGCAGCGCTGGTCTTCAGAAGAATTCGCCCGGTCAACCCCAAGCAGGTGAACGAGATCACCTAGTTCTGACATGGCAAACCTGACAAAAACTCTCTGGTTTGGCCTGACCCTGGTCATGTTCGCCGTTCCGGCGCGCGCGGCTGACGACCTCTATGCCAGTCAAATCGTAGAGCAGGCGCGCCAGTGGCAGCAGAAGAATCGCGACGACCTGGCGGCCGATGTCTGGCGCAAGCTGTTGCTATTGGACCCCAGGCACCCGGAGGCTCTGGTCAAACTCGGCATCATCGAAGCCGGTGCTGGCAACCTCGTTCAGGCCGAGGCACTTCTGCGCCGCGCCACGCAGTTAAGCCCTGCACCGGGCAACCTGCATGACCTGTCAGACGCCGTCAAGGCGGCCAAGGGCAGCCCACCGGACGCAGCGCCGCCCCCAAAAGTCGCGCAAAGAAAGCCTGCGGTGCTGCCTGAGCCCGCGGTCAGGGAAGTTCCGGCAAGGAGCTTGTCCGGGTCGCAGCCCAGGAAGTCAGGGCCCACTGCACCCGCTAAACTATCAAAGTCCAAAGGTCAACCGCCCGATACCATTGAGGTCACCAAGCCCAGAGCGGCAGGGGAAACTGAATTGAATTTTTCGAGCGCACTGGACCCGATCCAGGCAAAACCACGTCCCTGAAACAGGCAGAAAAGGCCCATGCAGACTATCGCATTTGTGTCGGGTAAGGGCGGTGTCGGCAAGTCCACACTCGCCGTTAACGTTGCAGTAGCCCTGGCGCTACGGGGCAAGCGCGTCCTGCTGATCGACCTGGACCCACAAAATGCGCAACGCCTGCATTTGGGCATGGACCCGGATGAAATTGCGGGCCTGACCCGCGAAGGCATCGCGCAATCCTCGGTATTTGACAGCCCCTTTGGTATTCAGTTCATTCCCTTTGGGCGTGTGAACGAGGCCGAGCTGGAAGACTTTGAGGCAGAAATCAAGAAGCTCCCCAACTGGGTCGCGGACGGTATCGCCTCCCTCGACGGCAACGCTTTCGATTTTGTCGTCCTGGATACCCCACCTGGTCCAACCGTTTTCCTGCAGCAGGCACTTTTGGCGGCGAACCGTGCCGTGGTCGTCGTGCTGGCAGACGCAGCCTCCTATGCCACCATCCCCAAGATCTTTTCACTGATTGAAGAATACACCGCGGGGCGAACAGATTTCTCTGGCGCGAACCTGCTGATCAACCAGATGCCAATACAAAGCAAGCTGGGGCACCAAGTGCGCTCAGCCTTGTTTGCGCACTACGCCGACAAGCTGGTGCCGGTGGCGGTACACAAGGACCCGCGTGTAGCGCAGGCGCTGGGCTTCGAGAGGCCGGTGCTTCAGTATGAGCCCAACTGCAAGGCCAGTCTTGACATCCTGAGCGTGGCGGACTGGCTGCTTGACCTTAACGAAGAATGATCAAGTGGCGCCTGAGTCTGCTGCTTTGGCTCTGGGCCCTGTTATTTCAGCCGCTTGCCATGGCGCAGGCGCCTAAAGCCTGGGGCTATGTCGGCTGGTGGCTGCCAGATGGCTGGCGCAGTGTGCCTTTGAACGAGTTTGATCGGCTGCTGTTCGTCGAAATCAGGGTTGACGGGACCGGAAAGATTACCCAGCGCCACGGTTGGCCCGAGAAATGGACCGACTTGCGCAACGCCGCTGAGCGGCACAAAACACCGATTGACCTGACCTTGACACTGGAAGAGCCGGCCAACTTCAATGCCTTGTTTTCTTCTCCCGAGGCAACGCAACGCCTGCTGGAAGAAGCAACCGGCCTGGCCAACCAGGTCGGTGTCGAGGGGCTCCAGCTTGATTTCGAAATCTACACGCGTGCACAGCCGCTGGCGATTGAGCGCTACCAGAGCTTTGTCCGCGAGTTGGCCCGGCGGCTGCACCTGCTCTCACCGCCCAGCAATTTGTCGGCCTTCTTTCCGATGGGTGGCGAGTCTGCCCTCTATGAGGCGGCAACGCTTTCGCGCCTGGACCATGTGGTACTCCAGGGCTACGACGCACACTGGCTCGGTTGCAGCGCTGCCGGCCCCGTGGCCCCGCTGGTCGGCAATGAATTTGCGACCTGGACCAAGGTCGTGGCGCAGGCCGTGGCGCTTGGGGTCCCGAAGCATCGCCTGTTGCTTGGTTTCCCGCTTTTTGGCTATGAATGGCAAGTCCAGGGACCCGCGCTGCGCGGTGCCACCATTGGCCAGGGAATCACCACCACTTTTGCTCCCGTCGTCACCAGCATGTTACCGGGTATGGAAGTCAATATTCAGGACCGGGTCCGCCAATTCGGAGCAACGCACGACCCCACCACGGGGTCGGCCTATTACCAGTTCAAGAGTCCGAGCGGTCAATTTTTTGAAGGCTGGTTTGAAGACTGGTGGAGCCTGACGCGCAAGAACGACTATCTTGTGAGTGAGAAACTCGGCGGCATCGCCTTCTTCCTGCTTGGCTACGACAATGGCCAATTGGTCGACTATTTTTTGGCGCGCAGGGGGCACCGAACCCGACCCGAGCCGATTCGCGGAACGAACTATGGTTTTTAGCTCGAACATCTTCCTGTTCGCCTTTCTTCCCCTCTTTCTGGTTTGCTACTACCTGACGCCGTGGCGCGCCAGGTCCGCGCTGATTCTGGCCTTCAGCTGGGCTTTTTACGCCTGGTGGCGGCCCGACTTCCTGGGGCTGCTGGTAGGGGTCACCGCGGTCAGCTATGGCTTCGCGCTGGCGATTGGCGCCAGCGTCGACCCGGTTCGACGCCACCGTTTGTTAAGTGCTGGCGTGACGCTCAACCTGCTCGCCCTGGGCTACTTCAAGTACGCCAACTTCGGCATTGAGAGTTTCAACGCCGCACTGGGGGCGATGGGTTTCAGGGCGGTCGAGTTCAGCCACGTACTGCTCCCTATCGGCCTGTCGTTCTACATCTTTCATGCCATCAGCTATTTGATCGACATCTACCGGCGCGAGGCACCCCCGGCGCGCAATTTTGTAGATTTCGCCGCCTTCATCGCACTGTTTCCCCATCTGGTGGCAGGGCCGGTGCTGCGTTACCACCTGTTGGCAGAACAGTTCAGAAGCCGGGTCCACTCGCTGGAGCGCTTTTCACGCGGCTGCGTCGTCTTCATGGTCGGTTTTTGCAAGAAGGTGCTGATCGCAGACTCCGTTGCACCGCTGGTCGAGGCCGCGTTTTCGGCACCAGCACCCACCTTTGCCGATGCCTGGCTTGGCGCGGCCGCCTACACGGTACAGCTGTTCTTCGACTTCAGCGGCTACACCGACATGGCCATTGGCCTGGCACTGATGATCGGCTTCGTTTTCCCCGAGAACTTCAATGACCCCTACGTCTCGAAGTCCATCACCGAATTCTGGAAGCGCTGGCACATGTCGCTCTCCAACTGGCTGCGCGAGTACCT
>CAYHDD010000220.1:0-5731 GCA_964355195.1 uncultured Rhodoferax sp.
ACGGCGGTCACGAAATTCAGTAGCGATGGCTCAATCCTTTACAAATTCTGCTACAAACTTTGTAGCGACAATCCGCTTAAACACGCGCGCAAACTGCGATCCTGCTTGAATTTTCAGCTCAGACAACAGATTTGTTGGTGATCTCGGCGGCGATGATTTGAACAAACGCATCGAGGGACATCACCCCGAGGTCTTGACCCCCTCGGGCGCGCACTGCAACGGTACCGGCTGCCTTCTCCTTGTCACCCACGACCAGAATAAAGGGCAGCTTTTGCATTGAATGCTCCCGTATTTTATAGGTAATTTTCTCGTTGCGCAGATCGGTTACTACCCTAAGCTTTTGATTTGGCAGTGAATTCTTCAGTTTTTCGACAATTTCACGACAGTAGTCAGCCTGCGCATCGGTGATATTCAAGACAGCGATCTGAACCGGCGCCAGCCAGGTGGGCAGTGCCCCAGCGCTTTCCTCAATCAAAATTCCAATGAAGCGCTCCAGGCTGCCCACGATGGCCCGATGCAACATCACCGGTCGGTGGCGCGCTCCGTCTTCGCCGACATACTCCGCGTCGAGTCGCTCCGTCATGAAGAAGTCAACCTGCATCGTGCCGCACTGCCATTGGCGTCCCAACGCATCCTTCAGCGTGTACTCGATCTTCGGTCCGTAGAAGGCGCCCTCCCCGGGGGTGATTTCAAACTCGCAGCCCGACAAGCGCAGGCTCTCCATCAAGGCGTGCTCGGCCTTGTCCCAGCTTTCTTCCGAACCGATGCGTTTTTCCGGTCGCGTCGCGATCTTGTAAATGATGTGCTTGAAGCCAAAATCGGCGTACACCTTTTGCAACAGGGTGGTGTAATTTGAGCACTCCTGCAGGATCTGATCTTCGGTGCAAAAGATGTGGCCATCGTCCTGCGTGAAACCGCGCACGCGCATGATGCCGTGCAAACCGCCCGACGGCTCATTGCGGTGACACTGCCCAAATTCACCGTAACGCAACGGCAAGTCACGGTAGCTCTTGATGCCCTGCTTGAAGATCAAAATATGCCCCGGGCAGTTCATCGGCTTGAGCGCGTATTCGCGCTTTTCGGACTCCGTTGTGAACATGTTCTCGCGGTATTTGTCCCAGTGGCCGGTCTTCTCCCAAAGTGACTTGTCGATGATCTGCGGCCCCTTGACCTCCAGGTAACCGTTGTCGCGGTAGACCTGGCGCATGTACTGCTCGACGCCCTGCCACAGCGTCCAGCCTTTCGGATGCCAAAAGACCAGGCCCGGCGCATGGTCGTCGATGTGAAACAGGTCCAACTCGCGACCGAGCTTGCGGTGGTCGCGCTTCTCGGCCTCTTCCAGCATCGTGAGGTGCTGTTGCAATTCTTCCTTGCTGGCCCAAGCGGTGCCGTAGACGCGCTGTAACATCTCGTTGCGATGATCACCGCGCCAATACGCGCCGGCCAGTTTCATCAACTTGAAGTGCTTGAGCTTTCCGGTGCTAGGCACGTGCGGGCCACGGCAAAGGTCTTCAAACTTGCCTTCACGGTAGAGGGAAACGTCCTGATCGGGCGGGATGCTCGCAATGATCTCGGCCTTGTAGTGTTCGCCCAAGCTCTCGAAATAGGCCACCGCTTCGTCACGCGGCAAGACACGACGCACCACCGGCTCATCCAAGGCGGCGAGCGTAGCCATCTTCTTTTCGATCGCAGCCAGGTCTTCGGGCGTAAAGGCGCGCTTGTAAGAAAAGTCGTAGAAGAAACCATGCTCGATGACCGGGCCAATCGTGACTTGCGCGTCCGGAAACAATTCCTTGACCGCATAAGCCAGCAAGTGCGCGGTTGAATGCCGAATGACGCCCAGGCCATCCGCGTCCCTGGCGGTAATGATCGACAAAGCGCAGTCCGAGCTCAGCAAAAAGCTGGTATCGACCACGCTGCCGTTGACCTTGCCGGCCAAAGCCGCCTTGGCCAAGCCAGCGCCAATTGAAGCGGCCACCTCGGCCACCGTGACCGCCTGGGGAAACTCGCGCTTGGAGCCGTCAGGAAGAGTGATTTGAATCATGATGAATAGCGAAAAAAGGTGAACAAAAAAAGCGCGGTGCATGCCGCGCTCTTACTGTGAATCTTCTAACCGTTAGCGCACAAGGCGCGCGGACTAGCGGCTTGCAGGCTGCGTCAATGTGGCCGGTGTAGTTCGCGGTGTCATAACCAGACTGCCTTTCTCGCTCTTGCTCGGTTGGGGTTCACCACATTTTAGCCGCACGACCGTGACTCATCGGAACCCGGCACCGCTGCCACCAAAAGAATGGGCCGGACATCGCTTGCGACACCCGGCCCAACTCAATCGAATTCGCGCTTAGTGGAACTGTTCTTCTTCGGTCGAACCGGTGAGCGCCGTGACGCTCGACTTGCCGCCCTGGATCGCCGTGGTGACCTCGTCAAAGTAGCCGGTACCGACTTCCTGCTGGTGCGAAACGAAGGTGTAGCCGCGATCACGCGCCGCGAACTCGGGCTCCTGCACCTTTTCAACATAAGCCGTCATCCCGCGCTGCACGTAGTCCTGCGCCAGATCGAACATGTGGAACCACATCGAGTGGATACCGGCCAGCGTGATGAACTGGTATTTGTAGCCCATCGCACCGAGTTCGCGCTGAAACTTGGCGATGGTCGCATCGTCCAGGTTCTTCTTCCAGTTGAACGATGGTGAGCAGTTGTACGCCAACAGCTTGCCTGGATGCTTGGCATGCACCCCTTCGGCGAACTTGCGCGCAAACTCCAGGTCCGGCGTACCGGTTTCGCACCACACCAGATCGGCGTAATCGGCATAGGCGACAGCACGGGAAATCCCCTGTGCCAAACCCTTGCGCGTCTTGTAAAAACCTTCGGAAGTGCGCTCCCCCGTCAGAAACGGTTGATCATTGGCATCGTAGTCACTGGTCAGCAAATCCGCCGCCTCGGCGTCGGTGCGCGCGATCACCAACGTTGGCACGCCGCAGACATCCGCCGCCATGCGGGCGGCGATCAGCTTCTGACAGGCTTCTGCGGTCGGTACCAACACCTTGCCACCCATATGACCACATTTCTTGACCGAAGCCAACTGGTCTTCCCAGTGCACGCCAGCGGCACCGCAGCGGATCATGTTCTTCATCAACTCAAACGCATTCAACACACCGCCAAAGCCGGCCTCGGCGTCGGCCACAATGGGCGCGAAGTTGTCGATGTACCCGGCGTCACCCGCATCAATGCCTTTGGAATGCTGGATCTCGTCGGCGCGGCGGAAGGTGTTGTTGATGCGCTCAACCATCTTTGGAACCGAATCCACCGAGTAAAGCGATTGGTCCGGGTACATCGAAGCCGAGTTGTTGTTGTCGGCGGCAACTTGCCAGCCCGACAGGTAGATTGCCTTGACGCCGGCCTTGACTTGCTGCATCGCCTGGCCTCCAGTAAGCGCACCCAGACAGTTGACGTAGGGCTCGGTGTTGACCAGGTTCCAGAGCTTTTCGGCACCGCGGCGAGCCAGGGTGTGCTCAATCGGAAAAGAGCCGCGCAGACGCACCACATCGGCAGCGCTATAGCCACGCTTGATACCCTTCCAGCGCGGGTTGGTTGCCCAGTCTTTTTCCAGCGCAGCGATTTGTTGTTCGCGACTCAGTTGTTCGGTCAGTGTTTGGGGCATGTGAGAACTCCTTGGTTAGTTGAAACAGTCTTCAGCATCTCTACAAAGTTTGATGTTGGTGCCAGAAGTTTACGTCTTATATAAGACTTGTTTTTATCTTATGTCTTATACAAGATATATTTTTATTTGTTGAAAATCAACATCTTACGAATGCCATTCCGTATAGTGGCATTACTTTCTCTGATTTGATAGATTTTGCGGCACTGCAACATGATCCGCTTTTGCAAATGAAAAATCACTTTTACAATATGAAATTCACGAGGAACCGAGGAGCCAACAAGCTCTCGGCGCCCATCCGACGCACCCTGGCTTGACCGACCTGTCAAACGATGCGGCGCAAGCTTTCGTTCGCAACCTCGCTGACCGACATCAGGCATGATCAGCGAGTCAACCGCATTCAACCTCAATCCTGTGCAGCACAAACCCCCGCGCCTGATCGCCTATTTGGCACTGGCCCTCAGCATGACGCTGGTCGGCAGTTACGTCGCCCTGTCCAAGCCCCTGGTCGCCGCCCTGCCCGTGTTTCTGCTGGCCTGGCTGAGATTTGGCATTGGCGGACTCGCCATGCCGCACTGGCTCATCAAACCGGCCACTGAACCCGCCATGACGGCGACAACACGCAAGTTGGTCTTCCTGGAGTCCTTTCTGGGAAATTTCATGTTCTCGATCTGCATGCTGTACGGTGTCAGCATGACCAGCGCCGTCTCGGCGGGCGTCATCATGGCCTCCATTCCAGCGGTCGTCGCACTGCTTAGCTGGATCTTCCTGCGCGAGCGCATTACGCCGCGCGTCGTGGCTGCCATCGGTTGCGCCGCGTTTGGTATCGGAATGCTGGCGCTGTCCAAACCAGACAGCGCGACGGCTGCCTCGATTTCGGTAGTGCCCACTAGCGTGTGGGGCAACCTGCTGGTCTTTGCCGCCGTCCTGTGCGAAGCCGCCTACGCCGTCATCGGAAAAAAGCTGACCGGCGCCCTGAGCGCCAAACGGATCACAGCCCTCATCAACCTGTGGGGCTTTGTGCTGATGACGCCGGCCGGCCTGTACCTGGCCCTGGGCTTTGATTTCCACGCCGTACCCGTGGGAAGCTGGTTGTTGCTGCTCTTCTACGCGATGGCCGCCAGTGTCTGGACGGTCTGGCTGTGGATGACAGGGCTGAAGACGGTCCCCGCCGCACAGGCAGGTGTCTTCACCGTCATGCTGCCCATCTCGGCCGCGCTGGTCGGTGTCTTTGCGCTGGGCGAAACCCTGCGCGGCGCCCAGTTGCTGGCCTTCTGTGTGGCGCTATTGGGCGTCGTCTTGGCAACCCTGCCCACCCGCCAAGCCTTCAGATCAGGCGCCGGACGCCGATGACGATGCCGTCTTCGTCTGCGTAAAGCCAGTCACCGGGTCGCACCCAGACTCCCTGAATCCGCACGGCAACATTCTTCTGTCCTTCGTTTCGCTTTTCGGTCGGCAGCGGCATACGCGCCAGTGCACGAATGCCCACGGGCAGCAAACCCAGCTCAGCCACATCACGCACACAGCCATCAATCACTACACCGGCCCAGCCGTTGCGCGCCGCTGCGCTGCCCAGGTTGCCACCCAGCAGGGCACGCCGCAGCGAGGCGCCACCATCGACCACCAGCACCTTGCCAACCGGCCCGTCGGGGGTCTGCTCAACGCCGGGCTCATCCAGCGCCGCTTTGACCAGTGAGTTGTCCTCAAAGCAGCGAATCGTGACGACTGGACCATGAAATTTTGGCAACCCGCCGAAGTCGTGAAACACAGGCGGCAGCACCCGAAACTCTCCAGAAGAATCGTTCTTGTGAACATCGCAAAGGTCACACGTGGCAAAGGCTTTGGTCATGCGAAATCTCTCCTTGAATCGGCAAAATTGTAGAGTTTCGGTTCCCCGAGTGAAAACATGCTGAAAATCCTGCGAAAAAAACAACACGCTCCAGTGAAATAAGTTCATTTTTGCTAGGAAACGGACGATTTCTCCTTTAGCATCCGGTTTGCCAGTGGAGAAGCGGTTTTTCGCTGGTGATTAATCAACTTCTAGAAGGACAATAAATCATGGCAACTGCAACCAAA
>CAYHDD010000221.1:0-5716 GCA_964355195.1 uncultured Rhodoferax sp.
AAGGCAGAGGTGTTGGCTGCCAGGGACAGCCCGGTGGAGCCCGACGTCGATGTGCAGCCTGTGCTGAAGGCGCAGCGTCCACCGGTTGCTGCCAGGGCTGCGCAAGACAGTGCAACGCACAAGTCCTTGCCGATCACTCTGGTTGCACAGGAACAAAGTCAGTGGTGCTGGACCGCCGCCGCGCAGATGACGATGCGCTTTGCTTCAGGCGGCGCTGCCGAGATTCCCTCTCAATGTTCCCAAGCAAACAAAGCCCAGGGCGATGCCAGGTTTCTGAACGGGCGGGCCAGACAGGATTGTTGTGCGAATGGTCATGCGAATGCCGCAGACAAGCCATGCAATACCCCGTGGTTTCCTGAATATGTCAATTGGGGTTTCACAAGAACAAGGACCGAAGGAGCGCCGACCTGGGACGATCTGAAGTCGCTGATTGACCGCGGGCAGGCACTGGCATTCCTGTGGAAATGGAAGATCGGCGGCGGGCACTACATGGTGGTCGTTGGCTACAAGGAAACCTCGAACAACAAATTTATCGAGTATCTGGACCCCTTTCCGGTGGGTGAAGGGTCTCGAACCACTGTTACCTACGACGCCTGGGTTGGCGGCGACGACAACATCTACAGACACAGGTTTGGCGTTTATTTCACCGACATCACCCCTCAGCAATAGCCCCGCGGGGCGTAACGCATTTTTTCTGGAGATCACCATGAAATTTTCGGAATCCGCATCAAACCGAGAAACTGCGTGCCTGTGTTTGTCGGGCCTTGCGCTGGCCGTGTTGAGCGCCTGTGGGGGCCCGGGCGGCAGCGAGCCCAGGGACGCGGGCGGCTCGCCTCCAGTCATGTCAACCACCATGCCTGCGCCGAGCACAAGCTGCCTGGACGGGCTGGTGACAAGCAACACGGTGGGGGACGAAGACCCGTTTTACCTCAATTCATGGCACCTGAAGAACACCGGTGCGACGCAATTGGTTTCGGCGATTGATAATTTTGGCGTGACCGGTATCGACGCCAATGTCGAAAGCGTGCATCAGGCGGGCAAAGGCTGTACCGGCAAGGGCGTGATCATTGCCATCAATGACTCGGCCATGGAGATTGGCCACGAAGACCTGAAAGACAATGTGCTGGCCGGGAAGTCCTGGCACTTTGACACGAACAGCGAGGATCCGAGCCCGGCGCTGAATCAGAAGGAAGGGGACCATGGGACTGAGGTGGCTGGCATTGCCGCCGCGCGCGGCTGGAACGGCAAGGGCTCCCGCGGCACAGCACCCTTTGCATCGCTGGTGGCCTATTCGTTCGGCGAAACAAGTGCCAACGCGGCCTATCTGGCATTTGGCGCCAGGGTCCTGGCCGACGCCAGCAACCCGGTGACATCGCGCTTTGGCAAACGGGCAGACGACACCAGCATTTTCAACTACAGCTCAGCCAATGACTACGCTGCGCCGCGCGTAGTAATCAGCGAAAGCGACTCTGCCCTGGATCTGGCGGTTCAAAGTGGCACCAAGAACCTGCGTGGCGGTCTCGGCGCGATCTATTTTCAGTCGGCTGGCAATGAGTTCAAAGCCATAAAAAAGGGCGATCTGCCCGACGGAGGTACCCTCGCTGTGAACTGTGCCAACACGCTGAAGGCCGACGCCAGCATCCTGGGTGGCGTGCTGTCGAACCTGGCTGGGATGTCGTGCGGCAATTCCAATCAGGAGCCTTCCGGGCGTCCCTACTTTTACCAGGTCGCGGCCATCCACAATAGCGGCAAGGCATCGTCCTATTCAAGTGCCGGTGCCGTCAACTGGATCACCGGCTTCGGAGGTGAATACGGAACGGACGAAGCAGGCATCATCACCACCGACAACAGTGGTTGCAGCAGCGGTGAGAACAACACCAGCACCAGCACGCAACAAGACTGGTTGGACGCGTTTGGCGACAAGGTCAGCAGGCTGATTGCCGATCTGTTTGGTGCAAAGACTTCCAAGGATCCTATGTGCAATTACACCGGCACCATGAACGGCACCTCCAGCGCGGCCCCCAGTGTTTCGGGCGTGGCCGCGCTAATGCTTGAGGCTAACCCCAAGCTGACCTGGCAGGACGTTGGCTACATTCTTGCCAAGACCGCTCGCAAGCTCGACGACAGCATCGCCTCCGGTACCAGTGCGGTCACTTTCAAGCGCACTGGCGCGACAACTGGCTGGAATATTGAAGAGACATGGGTCAAGAATGCGGCTGGCTTCAATTTCCAAAATCGCTATGGCTTTGGTCTGGTGGATGCGTATGCAGCTGTCAAGCTGGCGGCCAACTACGCTGCGCCAGCGGGCCGGCGCGTCGCAGAGCTGAGTGCAAGCGCAGGCAAGTCCGCAGTGGCGGCATGGGTCGATAAAGTTGGCGTCAATTCTGCGACGGTAGAGTTCGCTGACCCGAGCGCCATCACCGGGGCCTTGCGGCTGGACTTGACCCTCACCAACAGCACCGGCGTTGACATCAACCCGGGCTATCTGCAGTTCGAAATCCAGAATGTGACGACGGGCACCAAGTCGATCGTGATGCCGGCCTTCAGCTCCTGGTATGTGGGCGGCAAGAAGTTCCCGATCAAGGCGCAGGGTCAGCTGGCGTTCAGATTCCAGACTAACGCCTTTTATGGCGAAGCGGTCAAGGGGCCGTACAAGGTCAGCGTGATCGACTTTTCTGGCGCGTCTGGTGCTGCTGGCAATACGCTGGACTTTGTGCCGAAGCTGACCTCTTTTAGCATGTGAGCGCCAGGGCGTGCGCAAGTTCATGCTGCTGGCGGGTGCTGTTCTGGGCGCAGCCCTGATCTGGCAGCTGTGGCCCGGCTCCATGCCAGCTAACACCTCCCAGGGCGAGCGTCTGAACCTCCCACAGAAGCAAGCCAGCAGCGTGGTGCTGCAAGCCCCAGCGGCTGTACTCCGCGAGGCACCGGCTTCAGCCACAGCAGGCTCCAGCGCGCCCCCCCCGCTGGAGCGCGCGCCGATGCCCATGCCGGAGCTGACGCGTCCACTGCAGCGGGTGCAAAGCGTGCCGATGGCGGGCCGAAATTGGTCGGTGCTTGGCACCAAGGATGTTGTGAATGACTTGGGTAAGCAGGTCGTGCTCGTGCTGCGCGATGAAATCAGCGGCCAACTGGAATACCGGCAGTCTGCCTTGCGCGTGGTGCTCAGGCAAGGCGTGGACTATGAAACCTTCATCAGCGCCCGGTCCAACGCCAGGCGCTTGTTTGTCAATACCCTGTACGGTGAAATCGCGGTCGATGCAGCCAGCATTGGCGACGAATACAAGGCGCTTGTTAGTGACCCCCAAGTCCAGACGGTGAGTTTCATTCCGCTGGCTGTGCCGATCAGGCGCAAATAGGTATTACAGCATTCTGAGACAAGGCGTAGTTTCATGCATTCATTGCTCATCGGCGTACTCGTCGGGTCACTCGCTCTCACGGCGGGTGCCAGCGCAACTGAGAGCGAGCGATTCAACCGCTGGCTCGACGCCAGTTGGGAGGAGACATTGCAGCGCGACCCGATACTGGCCACCACCGTTGGGGATGCGCGCTACAACGCTCAGATGATTGATACCGGAACCGCGCAGTGGCGTGTCCAAAACCACAACCACCTTGCAAGTCAGTTGCAGCAACTTAGGGCCTTCGATGCGCAGACCCTGAGCGCGAAGGACAGAATCTCGCTGGGCATTCTGCAAAACCGCCTTGAACAGTCCTTGCGGGCCGAGCAATTTCCGAGCTGGATGCAACCCTTTAACCAGTTGGTAGGTATGCCGAATTTGCTGGCGCAAATGGGTTCGGGCCATTCGCTGCAGCCTTTTCTGAGCACCAAAGATTACGACGACTGGATCGCCCGATTGACGCTGGCGGTGCCGATGCTCGACACCATGATTGACAACATGCGCGTTGGCATTGCAGCGGGTGTTACCCAGCCGCAGGTTGTCATGGAAAAGGTACTGCCGCAACTGGCTAGACTGGTGGTGGCGGAGCCCGAGCAGAGCATCTTTTGGGAACCTGTGAAGGCGTGGCCTGCTGCAGTAGCGCCGGCGGACCGCGAACGCATCACGAATCAGTTGCGCGCATTGCTGAAGAGCCAGGTGATCCCAGTCTACCGGCGCCTGCACGAATTTTTTCGAGACGACTACATTCCCAAGGCGCGGACCAGCACTGCCTGGTCGGCTTTGCCGGGCGGTGAGCAGTGGTACGCTTACTTGGTCCAGCTCCACACCAGCACCACACTGTCGGCTGACGAAATCCACGCGCTGGGTTTGCAGGAAGTGGCACGCATTCTGGGTGGCATGGATGCGGTACGCCGACAGCTCGGGTTTAACGGCGACATCAAAGCTTTTTTCAAGCATCTGCAGGAAGACACCCGCTACTACTACCGCAAGCCCGAAGATCTGCTGGCCGGATTCCGGAACCTGCAGACCCGCATCAACGCGCTGCTGCCTAGGCTCTTTGACATTGCGCCCAAGGCCAACTACGAAGTGCGCGAGGTCGAGGCATTTCGCGCCCAAGGCGCAGCCGGTGGGGAGTATTGGGCGCCGTCAGCCGACGGCACGCGGCCTGGTGTGTTCTACATCAACACCTTCGACCTCAAGGCGATCCCGATCTATTGTATGGAGACATTGTCATTGCACGAGGCGTCGCCCGGGCACCACTTTCAGATGTCGATTTCGCAGGAGGACCAGCACCTGCCCAAGTTCCGGCGCTTCGATACCTTTTATGCCGCCTACGTCGAGGGTTGGGCTTTGTACGCCGAGAGTCTGGGTCGGGAGTTGGGCCTGTTCACGGATCCCTATCAGTGGTATGGCAGGCTTTCGGATGAGAATCTGCGCGCCATGCGGCTGGTGGTGGACACCGGCTTGCACCGCAAGGGCTGGAGCCGCCAGCAGGCGATTGACTACATGCTTGCCAACTCGTCGATGGCGCAGAGCGACGTGGCGTCCGAGGTGGATCGCTACATCGCCATGCCGGCACAGGCGCTGGCATACAAGATCGGCCAAATCGAGATCAGCCAGCTAAGGCGTGAGGCCGAGCTTGCGCTGGGAGCGCGCTTCGATCTGAAGCAGTTTCACCGGCTGCTGCTGACATCCGGACAAATGCCCCTGAGCGTGCTACGCACTATGGTCAAGGACTGGGTGCAGGCAGTGGCGGCAGGGAAGTGAGCTTTTGACATGAGACCAGAACAAACCATGAGAAACACACTGTCATTGATCGTGATGGGCATCATTCTCCTTGCAACCGCTGGATGTGGCGGCGGTAGCGTTGGCAGCATGGATGGGAGTGCCATCGAACCCCTGTCTAGTGTCGGGTCAGGCAAACAATTCAGGTACGATTTTGATGTCGCACTAGGTTTTAACTTCCAGATCGCCAGGAAAGTACGGGTGGGCTACCTTAACTACCTCAAAATCGGCGACAACGTCTTCAAGGCCGACATTGCGGCAGTGGACCCGACAAATCCGGCGACGAGCATGAAAGTCGTTGGCATTTTGTCTGACCTTGTCTGGGATGGCGGCTATTCGGACCCTGTCCATTTGAGTGGACAGGTGTTGGTTGTAAACAAGCAATTGCTTGCAATGCCGATCTTGATGGACATCCCCGACCAGAAGGTCGAATTCCAGTTCACTGTTTATGACTTTGACTCGACGACCAAGGCGTACTATAAAGCGCTCTACGCTAGCAACACGCTGTATGGGGTAGTCCAGAGAAGCAGTGGTTC
>CAYHDD010000222.1:0-5711 GCA_964355195.1 uncultured Rhodoferax sp.
GGGAGATGGTGGCCAGGTCGTCTGCGGGCTGAGCCAGGTTCAGGTTCAGGTCTGATGCTTGTTGTGTGATAGTGGCCAGCACAGCCTTGGACAGAACGCCACCTTTGTCGGCCTGCTCTTGCAAGGCGATGGTCAGGGGATCGACTTGGGTGGTCTGGGGGGCGGGTTGGGTGGTTACCTCATTTGCCGCTGACTTCCGTGAAGCCATGCCACCCGCCAGACCACCACCAACACTGCCCACAGCCATGGGGTCCACGTACTCGCGATACGCCTCCTGGCTGGTCAGGTCTTTGTTGGCTCCGAATCTTTCAAGTCCTGTCTGGACACCTTCTGTACCGGCCTCGCGCGCCATGCCGGCCGGGATCTCTTTGGCGGCCCTGGCTGCCAGCTCGCTGCCCAACAGTGTCGAGGGCTTGGCTCCGGTCTTGGATCCGCCCACCATCTTGCCGAAGTTGAAGCGGTCCATAGCGGTATCCACGGCAGCAGCAGCCAGCGCCGCACCACCCACACGAGCCAGGCCGACATCGTTAACTGTGCCGCCATCCTTGATGGATTGCTCTACTGCGTCCGGGTAGATCGAGCCCAGCTCCATACCCAGGTTTTGCGTACCGGCTCCAATGGTCGCACCACGAAGTCCAATGCGCTTCGCTTCGGATGCCAGAAAGTTCTTGGCGGCATCGTGGGCGGCAGTGGTTGCAAGGTCTTGCGTCAAGCCTTTGGTCAAGCCGCTGGCCAGGGTCTCGGCTGCGATCTTCTCGCCGGCCGCAACAATGCCTTGCTTGGCCAGCATCTTGGCACCGATCGCACCAATGCCACCAGTGATCAGGGACTGCAAAGCCTGGCCGACCACGTAGCCGGCCGCATTGGTCACAAAGTCGCCGAAGCCGGCTTTGCCGTCGATCACGTTGCTGAAGCTGGCAGCGTCGGACCCGTACTGCTTTTCGACCTTGTCCTGGCGCTCTTTGGCGTAACCCAGCATGCTGTCGCGCGCCGACTCAGCGCCTACCGCATCGGCCGCGTAGGCGCCGACACCAGCAAGCAATCCTGGAACTTCAGCGAACGCTCGGCCAAAGCCTTTTGAAAATTCGCCTCCTTTGGGTTTGGGAGAGGTCGGTGCCGGCTGGCTGTCCATGAAAGATTGGAATGCGTCCAGGTTCAATAGTCGTTGATTCAGAGAATCCGAGACCGCCTTCGTCGGGTCATACGCGGCAACAGTCGTTTGAGTGGGGCCATCAATCTGTGACTGCAAAGCATTCAACCGGTTCGACCACGATGTCGCATACTGGCCCCACTTGGCCGGGTTGGTGTCGATCATCTTCTGATACTGATCGGCGCGCAGTTGGATCATCCGAGACGGATCTCCTCCGGACTTCTTCACCAGATCTCTGGCGACTTCCGGACCCATGTTTACCGCGGTGTCGAAAGCCACCTTGGCCAGTGCCGGGCTGACGTCATTCAAGCCATCGCCGCCGATCTTGTTCCAGTAGTCCTTGCGATAGATTTCTTTGGCGCCGTCATCAGTAAGGTTGCGAACATCAACTCCGGGGTTCGCGGTGCTGTTGATTCCACGATTGGTCGCGCCTTTGCCGGCATCGCTGGACACGTAGCCACCCTCCTGGCCCAGGACAAAGTTGACGGCAGAATTGAATCCGTCGCCATCGGGTGCTGATCTCTTCACTGGTGCGGCTTGTGTGAGCTCTCCATTCAAGTAGGCGCTGAATGCTTCCGTGGGGTCGTTTTTGGTTGTTGGCATGATGGTTGGTAAAAGTTAGGACGAAAAAAAACCGGCTGTTGAGGCCGGTTGCGCTTGGTGTCGTGAAGACGGTGTGTGCGGGTTCATATGTTGGATTCCTTCTTGAAGGCCTTTTGCAACTCCTTGGCTTGCTTTAGCGCATCCTTGGTCCCGCGGATCAGCTCACGCAGTCTGGCGCGTTGCGCCTTCGCTTCTTTGGTGTAGTACCCGTGGGTGATGGGGCGGCCGGTTGACAGTCCGCCATGGAGCCGGCACCTACCATTTGCCATAGGGGGCTTCTGGCAAGGTTTTCCGGTAGAGCGCGCGTGCGCACCACAGATGTTGTTGTCTTCCTTGGGCTTAGCTCGATTTTTCACTTATTCCCCCCGGCGGTTGGCTGGGCTACAGATACGCTCACCATGCCCCCATCTCTTGCGTCGATATGTTTGATGGTTATTTGCTGGCTTCCGCTGCTTCTCAGTCGCTTGAACACGAGCACCGCGTTTTGATAAACCGACATCGCTCTGATTGCCATGTTCATCGCGGCGATCGCGTACTTGGGATCCTGGATCAGATTGGCCTTCGCCATCTGGTCCATTGCAGTCGCGTGAAGGGCGGCCATCTGATGTGCAAGCATCCTTTCGATCGAGTTTGCAGCCTTGATCGAATCGGCAGCATCCACTGCCATGGCCACGCGATCAACGCCTCCCTGGGCCAGCAGCGCCAGCCTATCCCTGCTGGCGTCCAGAGCGGCCACGCCAGGCGTTGCAAGCGTGTTCATGATGTCCAGGTCATCTTGGGGCACTACCTCGCCTCCAGCGCCCAGCAAAGGGTTTTCTTGCTGGTCGTCCAAGGCCATCAAAGCGGCAGACTCGATGTCATAGGTGTCTAGTTCAGACAGACTGATCCCGTTGGCGGCGGCTTTGGCTGCTTCGGACTTCCCGGCCAATGCCCTCTGCGCCAGTCTGGCCTTCCTGGTGGTTTGGTCGCGCCCAACACGGATGGACTCAGAGCAGGCCTCGCACAGCGCCCCGTCGCCACAGCCTATAACTTCCTTGGTAGCTCCGCACAGGGAGCATGCCCTCACGAGGTCTCGCGATTTCGTTTTCATTGCGGCGCTCCCACTTCAGAGATCTCGGCATCTAGCTCGGCACAGAACTGATCAGCAATGTCGGCAGTTGCTCTGGCGTGGGTCTGTGCGAAGGCCGAAGCGGTCTGGCTGTCCACGGTCTCCAGGTGCGTCGCCAGGGCATTGCAACGCTCGGCGAGCACAAGAAGCCGTCGGGTTAGCGTGGCGATCGTCTTGGCAGCGGTCGGGTCGCTCGTTGCCACGATGCCGAACTGCTCGGCCATGTACCGAACATGCAACGGATGGATGTACAGCGAACGGTCAGGTTCGCACATCTGCTCAAGTCGGATCAGACCGTCGTCTAAGGCCTCTATCTTCAATTCTGGGATGTCATAGGTTTGGGTCATGGTGTTGCTTTCAGTGAATGAGATGGGCGAAAAGTTTGGCCGGTACATGCGGTTCCAGGTCGTCAATTTCCCTATGGACTGGTAAACCATATAAAGGAGGTACATGCGGTGATCTGTGGCTCACTTTTTCAGGCGTGTGCTGAAAACCCTCTGTAACCCGCATGGATAAAGGCTTTGAGCCGTTTTCACCATGGATCACGCCGTGATCTGGTACGTCGGCCCATGGATCACGCGGTGATCTGATTTTTGCCATGACCGGATCACGGCGTGATCTGGTAGTCTTCACGGCGTGATCTAGGTTTTTCAATTTTTTCCACTCTGCCTTTGCGGCATCCTCGGCAGCTTGAATCAAACTGTGCCCGTGTTCAATGCTCGTGACGTTCTTCCATTTGTTGCTGGCCTTCTTGGCATCCAGGTACTTCTTTGGAATGTCGAAGCACTCGCGGTCAGTCACCCGGTAGAGGGTTGGCAGACGCTGGCCTCCTTTGCGACTTCCGCCTTGCCTAGAGATTTCCACCAGCCCCACAGCGCACAAAGCGCGCAGGCTTTGGGCCAAGGTCTGCGAGTGCTTGATCCCTCGTTTTTTTGACTCGGACAGCGGAAGCGACAAATCCCCGTTGTTCCACTGTAGAAGCTGTCGAAGCAGCGCCAAATAAGCCAGCACGTCGTGCGGTGATAGGGATTTGAAGGCGGGACTGTCGTATACATCGTCATAGATGCGAGCGCTGTGGCCGCGCGGGTCGCCGGCGTATCTGGGTGTTTTCAAATTGCCACCCCCAGCAGCCCACGAGCCCGGGCCATATTGGCCGGATCCCGGTCGATCAGGTATCTCTTCACTCTGGCGGTGGTGGTGCCACCCAAGGCCGGAACATCTTCCCAGGTCCAAGCGATTGAGATGGCGTGGTCGCGCTTGATCCCGGCGATGGTCGAGTTCAAACAGTGGTCGCCGTGACGCTCGGCGTTGAAGCGATTCAGGCTACCGTCGAGCAGGGCGCGCAAAATTCGGCGCCACTTAAGCTCTGGCTTTGGCAGGCGATCCGGGTTAAAATTGCGGTTCGTTTCGGTGGCCGTGTCTGTGTTCAGCAGCACGGCCTTTTCGTTTTCGGTCATGGCGTCTCCTCAAGCGGCTTGGGTACGAGACTGAAGCCAGGCCCGAACGTCGCCAACTTTCCAGGCGGAAACTCGAAAGATCTTGACCGGTTTTGGGAAGAGTCCCGCGGCCGTCCAGCGAAGCAAGGTGGACTTGCTTACCCCGGTAATGCCCTGGCCCTTGCCGCCGGTCGCCAGCACTGAAACTCTGGTCAGCGCCTCGTCGGGAAGATCGTTGAAATTTGTGATTTTTGACATATGGTTTTTCCAAAAAAAAGGCCCGCCAGATCAATGCCTGGCAGGCCGAAATGAAGATGTTGCTGGTGATGTTGTTGGTTTACATGGTTAGGTCACTCCTCAGTTTGGTCTGTACAAGGCGGTTCGGAATCTGGACGCAAAAAAGCCACCTCGTGGGGTGGCTTGGGAAATTGGGGCGACGGCTACCCAATAGAGGGCGCCGCTTGTTGGAATGCCAGGGCTGTCAGTCTGGCTTTGTTGCTTCCCGGATTATACTGCGAAAATCCACGGCACATCAAAACTAGTCAAATATTTTCATTAGGACCGGTGCGATCCATGTTGCTTGCACTGGATTCAATGGGCATGGCGCAAACAAAAAAAGCAACCGGTCTGGCTGCTCTTGGGGAATTTTGGCGACACGCATCCGACTGATGGTTCGCCGCTTGTTGTTCTATGGAACTCTTTTTGTGAGTTCCTTGATTGCTACCTCGATTTTACAGCACCCATAAGAATTCATGTGGGTTGTATGAAAAATCTTTTTCATGACTTTGAATAACTGCTGGATATCACACAATCTGCATCCGCAATAGATGTCGGCCCTCCTGGCAGCCTCTGTGGGTCAATGCTTTTCCTGATACTTGCCAGCCCATTTCACGACCTCTTCCGACCGATACCGTGGGTGACCTGAGCCCTTGTCGCTTGGCAACCGGATGGCTTTGGGGAAGTTGGGCATACAAGAGAAGGATCTCAGCTTTGACGACCCTATGCCCAGGTAGGCGCAAATGTTATCCGCGGTCCACAGCACGTTGTCGGCCGCGCTTGGCAGGGCGGCCCGGCCAGGCTCAGATCGCCCTGGTTGTGGCTTGGATCCAGACGGTGCGGTACTATTCGCTTCGGTGGTGACGACAGATTCACTGGCGAGCTTCGCGGCTATCGCTGCGCATTCGGCCAGCTTTGTGGCCAGCTCGCGATACAGATTGGAAGTGTTCATGGTCAGTGAATCATAGTCACCCAGGGTTTTGTTGGGCAAACGTGGAGTCACTTTCACATTTGTTGGTACTTATGGTGGTATTTTTCTGTTTTGAATTCTTGAAACCCTGTATCCATGAGGGATAAACAGCAATGTTCGATCCCCTCCGGGCAGACCATGTGGACAAAGGTTTTGCTGTGAAACGAC
>CAYHDD010000223.1:0-5681 GCA_964355195.1 uncultured Rhodoferax sp.
TCTTCATTGCTTTGTACTGGGTACTGCTGTCCAGTGTCGAGATGCGCAATGCGCCGTGGGTCATGTGGATTCACGACCTCTCGTCGCCAGACCCCTACTACATTCTGCCGATCGTCATGACGCTGACGACGGTTCTACAGACCGCACTCAACCCAGCGCCGCCCGACCCGATGCAGGCCAAGATGATGTGGTTCATGCCTTTGGCATTCAGCGTGATGTTCTTCTTCTTTCCGGCTGGATTGGTGCTCTACTGGATCACCAATAACATACTGTCGATCGCTCAACAGTGGGTCATCAACACCCGCATGGGTGTACCACCGCAATTCAATCTGCCCAAATTTTGAGTTGATGACTGTGCTGTCCGATGCTGCTGCCGCCATAGCGTTGCGTCCGATATTCGATAGCATGGGTTTCAGGGGAAGCGGCAGCGTTTGAGGTTAGAGCTTGTGTCCTTATCGCGTCATCAAGATCCAATAGTTGCCATTGCCACCGCCCCGGGACGAGGAGCCATCGGGATTGTGAGGATCAGTGGCAGAACGCTGGAGCCATTGACGCACAAACTCTGCGGCCAGCGCTTGAATCCCAGGCAAGCAACGTACACCCGCTTTCTTGACCATGACGGGCGGACCATCGATCATGGCCTGGCGATCTTCTTTCCCGCTCCGCACTCGTTCACTGGTGAAGATGTGCTGGAACTCCAGGCGCACGGTGGACCCGTCGTGCTTCAGCTGCTATTGGCTCGTGTGATTGAGGCCGGCAAAGAGCTCGGCGGTCCGGATAACAATTCCTTGTGCGTCAGACTGCGCCTGGCTTTGCCGGGCGAATTTTCCGAACGGGCCTTCCTGAACGGCAAGATCGATTTGGCCCAGGCCGAGGCGATTGCCGATTTGATCGATGCCAGCACCGAAGCGGCGGCACGCAGCGCGGGGCGTTCGCTGTCGGGGGTATTTTCCGAGGGCATCCATGAACTGAGGGACGCGCTGATCCGGTTGCGCCTGCTGGTTGAGGCGACACTGGACTTTCCTGAAGAGGAAATCGATTTCTTGCAAAAGGCCGATGCCGCCGGGCAACTGTCAAACTTGCTACAGGGCGTGCAGACAGCCTTGCTCGGCGCGCGTCAGGGTGCCCTGCTACGTGAAGGCATCAAGGTCGTGATTGCTGGGCAACCCAATGCCGGCAAATCATCTTTGCTGAATGCCCTGGCCGGCGCTGAACTGGCGATCGTCACCCCGCTTGCCGGCACGACTCGCGACAAGGTACAGCAAACGATTCAGATTGAAGGTGTGCCGATCCATGTCATCGACACCGCCGGGCTGCGTGACAGTGATAACGAAATTGAGATTATCGGCATCACCCATGCCTGGCAGGCTATTGAAAGTGCTGATGTGGTTTTGTTTTTGCACGACTTGACCCGCGCCAAGACCCCGCTGTATCGGTCTGATGATGCCGCCATTGAGCGTTTGCTGGCGGCAAAACTGCCAGCCACAATCCCCGTCATAGACGTCTGGAACAAGCTTGATGCCGTGACCGACCCGGCTCATGCCAGTGGACTGTTCTTGTCTGCAAAGACCGGGCTTGGCTTAGACGCCTTGCGTGGCAAGCTGCTGGCTGTGGCTGGCTGGCAGTCAATGCCCGAGGGCGTCCACATGGCACGCCAACGTCATGTGGAGGCTTTGAGAGATGTGCAAGAGCATTTGGTGAGTGCAACCGCTCACTTGCAAGCCCCTGCTGGTGCGCTCGAGCTTTTGGCCGAGGAACTTCGGTTGGCTCAAATTGGCATGAGTGAAATAACCGGTGAGTTCACTTCGGATGAGCTTCTGGGGGGCATCTTTTCGAAGTTCTGTATTGGGAAGTGATGGGGCTTCAATGCCCGTTGAAATCTATCAAAGTAAACAATTTGAGACCGGCGGCGCGCAACTTGTCAGACCCTCCCAGCTCGGGCAAGTCCACGATGGCCGCACCCTCCATGACGTGGGCGCCGAGTTTTTCCAATAGTTTCTTGCCTGCCATCATGGTTCCGCCCGTGGCGATCAGATCGTCAATCAGAAGTACCCGATCACCAGGTCTGACTGCATCGGTGTGCAACTCCACCGTCGCACTGCCATATTCCAGCTCGTAGGTCTCTTCAATGGTCGTGAAGGGTAGCTTGCCCTTCTTGCGGATGGGTACGAACCCGATGTTGAGCTCATAGGCCACGACCGCACCCAAAATGAAACCTCGCGCATCGAGTCCAGCAACCACGTCGGGGCGCAGATCCGGGTCCATGTACCGATGAACAAATGCGTCAACCAGCACACGAAATACCTTGGCCTGCTGCAAGAGCGGTGTTATGTCCCGAAATTGCACGCCTGGCGTGGGCCAGTCGGGCACGGTGCGAATGTGATCTCTGAGGTACTGACTGATCCCGAGGTTTTGCATAGTGCATCGAATGAATGATTGATTGAGACCCAATTGTGCCTCGCACAGAGCTGGGTCAGGCCGGGACTGGCATTTGCAAAAGGCTTTGCTCATTGCCTGCCGGTGCGTCGATCTTGTCGAGAGGCGATCAGTGGAGGTTTGGTGCGCTGGCGTCTATAGAATGACGCCATGACCAGCTTGCACAATAGGACACCGGCATTCGAGGCGCTGCAAGCGATTCGCCTGGCGCACGAGACGCTCGACATAGAGGCCGCTGCTGTGCTGGGATTGAAGCAGCACTTAGGCCACTCGTTTGCCACCGCCGTGGAAATGATGTTGCATGTCAGCGGCCGTGTGGTGGTGATGGGGATGGGCAAGAGTGGCCACATCGGGCGCAAAATCGCCGCTACTTTGGCGTCAACCGGTACGCCCGCAATGTTCGTCCATCCAGCGGAGGCCAGTCATGGCGACTTGGGCATGATCAAGCCTCTTGATTTGGTGCTGGCCATATCGAACAGCGGAGAATCCGAGGAGCTTACCGCCATTTTGCCGGTGCTAAAACGCATGGGGACCCCCTTGATTGCCATGACGGGGAAGGCGGAATCCACGCTCGCTCGGCATGCCGAGGTATTTCTCGATTGCGGTGTTGAGAAGGAGGCCTGCCCCTTGAATCTGGCGCCGACGGCGAGCACGACAGCACAGCTTGCTTTGGGAGATGCCTTGGCCGTGGCGCTGCTGGATGCGCGCGGCTTCAAGGCGGAGGACTTCGCCAGATCTCATCCAGGCGGCGCGCTCGGGCGAAAATTGCTGACCCATGTCAGCGACGTGATGCGCTCGGGTGAGGCCGTTCCCAGAGTTTCTCCTCAGGCCAGCTTCAGCGAACTGATGCAAGAAATGAGTAGCAAGGGCCTGGGTGCTACGTCGGTTGTCGATGAAGACGGCCGCGTACTGGGAATCTTTACCGATGGTGACTTGCGCCGTCTGGTCGAAAAGGGGATGGACTTGAGGGCCATGACTGCCCAGCAGGTGATGCATCCCGAGCCGAGCACCGTTGCCAGTGACGCCTTGGCGGTCGAGGCGGCCGAGTTAATGGAACACCGGTGCATTACCAGCGTCTTGGTGCTGGACTCTGCGGGGCGGCTTTGTGGCGCCCTGAACAGCAATGATCTGATGCGAGCCAAGGTGATATGAAACCGGCGCTCAATTTTTCACCCGAACTCTTGCTCAAGGCGCAGGACATCCGCGTTGTATTCTTTGATGTGGACGGTGTTTTGACCGACGGAGGCCTGTATTTTGGCGAGACTGGTGAGTCGATCAAACGATTCAATACGCTGGACGGTCATGGGCTCAAATTGCTTGTGAGCGTCGGCATTGTTCCGGCAGTGATCAGTGGACGTGACTCGAAGGCGCTGCGGGTGCGTCTCTCGGCGCTGGGCGTGACGCATATGCACTGTGGGGTGGAGGACAAGCGCCCAGTGGCCGAGGCGATTCTTGGAGACCTGGATTTGGATTGGGGACAAGCGGCGGCCATGGGAGACGATTGGCCAGACTTGGCCGTCATGCATCGCTGCGCGCTGGCCTGTGCGCCGGACAATGCGCACCTGGAAGTCAGAGCGATGGCAGACTACGTAACAAGAGCACGTGGCGGTGATGGGGCGGTCAGGGAGCTTTGTGATCTGCTGCTGGTGGCTCGTGGCCGCTACGCGGCGATCTTGGCGGAGAGCCGGCTTTGATCAAGTTCCTGCAGGCCGGATGGGAGCGAGTCTCTCTTTACCTGCCGGTGGTGCTGATGGGCATTTTGGCGCTCGGGACTTACTGGCTTGTCAGAAGTACGCCCCTGCTGATTGCGCCCGGCGCACAAGTACCCGCTCGGCACGAGCCGGACTACTTCATGCGCAAGTTCGCAGTCAGGACATTTGATGAGGCCGGAAGGCTGAAAAGCGAAGTTACCGGAGCCACAGCGCGGCACTTCCCGGATACCGACACCTTGGAAATCGACGCTGTGCGAATTCGTTCATTTGGCGAGGAGGGTCGATTGACCATCGCAACGGCCAAGCGGGCGCTCGCAAAGGGGGATGCGTCTGAGGTTGAGTTGTTTGGGGACGCTCGCGTGACGCGTGAACCGTTCATCGACAAGGGTGGGCAAGCCTTGCCCGGCAACGAGTTCCGTGGCGAGTTCCTGCACGCCTTTTTGAAAGCCGAGCGGGTCAAGTCGCACCGGCCGGTGGAGTTGATCCGGGGCAATGATCGCTTCACGGCGGACAGCGTGGATTTTGACAACCGTGAGCGCGTGATCGAGCTCAAGGGTCGCGTCAGGGGCACCATGCAGCCTGGAACGGGATCCTAGAGTCGGCCAAGAGTCAAGATGTCAAGGCTAGCCTTTATCACGGGCGCGTCGAGCGGACTGGGCCAGGCACTGGCCTGGCGTTTTTACCAAGCCGGCTATTCTTTGGCTCTGGTGGCGCGGCGGACCGCTGAGGTAGAGGCTTGGGTCAGCGCACAGAAGATCGAGCACGACCGTTATCAAATCTACCGGGCTGATGTGTCGGTCCCCGACGAGATTGTGGCGACGGGGCAGGCCTGCTTGGCGTGCCAGGGTCTCCCCGATGTGGTCATTGCCTGCGCTGGCATCAGCGTTGGTGTCGACACCGCAGAGCGTTCCGACATTGATGTGATTTCAAGAACCTTTGCTGTCAACAATACCGGAACAGCAGCAAGCTTTCATCCGTTTGTTCGGCCGATGCGACAGCGGCGATCAGGTGCCTTGGTCGGAATTGCCAGTGTCAACGGCATTCGTGGTTTTCCGGGTCATGGCGCAAACTGTCCTAGCAAGGCGGCCATGATCAGCTATTGCGAGTGCTTGCGCACTGAGTTGCTGGGCACGGGCGTCAAGGTGGTGACCTTGTGCCCGGGTTATATCGACACGCCACTGACACAGAAGAACGCTTATTCCATGCCTTTCTTGATGCGTTCGGAGGATTTCGCTGAAAGGGCATTCCGGACCATTGAAGCCGGCATCAGCTACCGGGTCATACCGTGGCAGATGGGGTGGGTGGCGAAGTTCTTGCGGCTCTTGCCGAATCGGTTGTTCGACAAGTTGTTTGCTGGTCGCCCCCGAAAGCCCCGCAACACGACTGAGTGAATTGACATCAGGCCAGGGCGTCTATTGCAAAGCGCCCATGCTGGGCGCACCAAAGTAAAAGGGCCACAAGGGCCCTTTCGTATTCGACTGGCAAACGCCAGTTCGGTGCTTAGTAGCTGCTGCGGCCACCGCCGTAGCCACC
>CAYHDD010000224.1:0-2093 GCA_964355195.1 uncultured Rhodoferax sp.
CCTGTTGTTGCAATGCGAAGAGCTGGCCGTCATTGACAATCTGTCGGGCAAGCTGTACCTGATCGTTTATGCGGATCCAAGCCAGGTGGAGGCGTACAGCAACGCCAAGAAGCGTTTGCGCGCCTTGAAGGAACAGCTCAAATACTCGGTCAGCGCACCGTTGGTCAGGCCCAGCCAAAGCTACCCGGCGGAGCGCGAGTTCGCCAAGGCGGATTACATTGCGGCGGTGGAACGTGCCAAGGAACTCATCGCCAACGGCGACTTCATGCAGGTGCAGGTCGGGCAGCGACTCAAGAAGCGCTACACCGAGTCGCCTCTGAGTCTGTACCGGGCACTGCGTTCTCTCAACCCCAGCCCCTACATGTACTACTACCACTTTGGTGACTTTCACGTAGTGGGAGCCAGCCCCGAGATTCTGGTGCGTCAAGAAATACTGAGTACAGCGCATGGGGCCGACGCCGGGGCCGCACCAGAGCAAAAGATCACGATTCGCCCGCTGGCCGGTACCCGCCCCCGTGGCGCCAGCGCGGCGCTGGACAAGGTGGCCGAATTGGAACTGGTCAACGACCCGAAAGAACGCGCCGAGCATGTGATGCTGATCGATCTGGCGCGCAATGACATCGGGCGCATCGCCAAGCTCGGCAGCGTCAAGGTGACGGAGTCCTTTTGCGTGGAGCGCTACAGCCATGTGATGCACCTCGTCAGCAACGTGGAGGGCACTCTCAATGAGGGCATGACCAGCATGGATGTGCTGCGCGCCACCTTCCCCGCCGGCACCTTGACCGGTGCGCCCAAGGTGCATGCGATGGAGCTGATTGACCAACTCGAGCCGAGCAAGCGCGGGCTTTACGGGGGCGCCTGCGGTTACCTCAGTTATGCCGGCGACATGGACGTGGCAATTGCCATCCGGACCGGCATTGTGAAGGATCAGATGCTGTACGTTCAGGCGGCGGCCGGTGTGGTCGCCGACTCGGTACCTGAACTCGAGTGGCGCGAGACCGAGGCCAAGGCGCGTGCGCTGCTGCGCGCCAGTGAACTGGTTGAGGAGGGGCTGGAATGATGCGGCTCCTGATGATCGACAACTACGACAGCTTCACGTACAACATCGTTCAGTACCTGGGCGAGTTGGGTGCCGAGGTCGATGTGTGTCGCAATGATGAGATTACTTTGGAGGAAATCGATGCCAGGCTTGCCGCCGCACAGGTGGACCGGCTGGTGATTTCGCCCGGACCCTGCTCACCGGCAGAAGCCGGGATTTCGGTTGCCGCCATCCGGCATTTGGCGGGCAAGCTGCCGATTCTGGGCGTCTGCCTGGGGCACCAGGCGATCGGGGCTGCATTCGGCGCGAAGATTGTGCGCGCCCAGCAGTTGATGCACGGCAAGACCAGTGTCATCCATACGACGCAAGAGGGTGTGTTTGACGGACTGCCAGCACAGTTCACGGTCAACCGCTACCACTCGCTGGCCATTGAGCGCGACACTTGCCCCGCCTGTTTGAAGGTGACAGCCTGGACCGAGGACGGTGAAATCATGGCCGTCAAGCACACCAGCCTGGCCATCGAGGGCGTGCAGTTCCACCCGGAAAGCATTCTCAGCGAACACGGCCACGCGATCTTTAGGAACTTCCTATTATGAGAGTTGATCTACGCAGCGATACGGTGACGCAGCCGACACCCGCCATGCGCGCGGCCATGATGGCTGCCCCGCTGGGTGACGATGTCTACGGCGACGACCCGAGCGTGAATGCACTACAGGACAAGCTTGCCGAGCGACTCGGGTTCGAGGCGGCCTTGTTTATGCCAACCGGGACGCAGAGCAACCTGTGCGCCATCCTGGGGCACTGCCAGCGCGGTGACGAATACCTGGTCGGGCAGATGGCGCACTGCTACCGTTGGGAGGGTGGCGGCGCTGCAGTTCTGGGCAGTGTGCAGCCACAACCGCTTAATCATCAGTTGGATGGCACGCTGGCGCTGGTAGATATTGAGGCCGCCATCAAATCCGACGACGTTCACTTTGCCCGCACCCGGCTGCTGGCGCTGGAGAACACGTGGGGTGGCAAGTTACTGCCTTTTGACTACGTGCAACAGGCCACT
>CAYHDD010000224.1:2103-5670 GCA_964355195.1 uncultured Rhodoferax sp.
GGGGGCTGGCACGGCACCTGGATGGCGCGCGGCTGTTCAACGCTGCCGTGGCGCAAGCGGCGCTGACGGAGGGCGACATATTTGTTGAGGCGCGGCGCATCGCCCAGTGTTTTGACAGCGCGTCGGTGTGTTTCAGCAAGGGCCTGGGGGCTCCGATTGGCTCGGTGCTGTGTGGCGCGGCCGATTTCGTCACGCGCGCGCGGCGTCTGCGCAAGATGACGGGGGGCGGGATGCGCCAGGCCGGTCTATTGGCGGCGGCTGCGTCTTATGCGCTGGACCATCACGTGGCGCGCCTGGCGCAGGATCATGCGCTGGCGCAGCGCTTGGCGGACGGATTGCGCGATCTGCCGGGCCTACAGGTCGAGCCGCCCCAGACGAATATCGTTTTTGTTGACCTGGTTGGTTCGGCGCGCGAACGTTCGCCGCAGTTGATGGCCTATCTGGCGCGCCATGGCGTGCTGGCGAGTGGTGTCTACCGCCTACGATTTGTCACGCACCTCGATGTGGACGCGGCCGGCATCGACCACGCCGTAGCGGTGATGCGCGACTTCTTCCTGAAACCCCAATCGAAGAGAAACCAGCATGATCAATCCCAATAAGATCGACCCGCAACAGGCGCTGCTGCGCACCGTTGAACACCGTGAAATATTTCACGACGAGATGCTTCACATCGTGCGCAAGATCATGAGTGGCGAGCTGTCGCCGGTCATGATGGCAGCGCTGATCACGGGTCTGCGCGTCAAGAAAGAGACCATTGGTGAAATTACCGCCGCTGCCCAAGTGATGCGCGAGTTCTCCACCAAGGTCGAGGTGGCTGATCGCAGGAACTTGGTGGATATCGTGGGCACGGGTGGCGATGGCTCCAACACCTTCAACATTTCGACCTGCTCGATGTTCGTCGCCGCAGCTGCCGGGGCTAAGGTCAGCAAACATGGCGGGCGCGGTGTCAGCAGCAAGAGCGGCAGCGCCGACGTGATGGAATCGCTGGGCGTCAATATTCACCTGGCTCCGCAGGAGATTGCGCGCTGCATCGCCGAAATTGGCCTGGGCTTCATGTTCGCGCCCAATCACCACCCGGCCATGAAGAACGTGGCGCCAGTGCGCAAAGAACTGGGGATCAAGACGATCTTCAATATTCTCGGCCCCCTGACCAACCCGGCTGGCGCACCCAATATCCTGATGGGCGTGTTTCACTCGGATTTGGTGGGTATTCAGGTGCGCGCTTTGCAGCGCCTGGGCGCCGAACACGCCGTGGTGGTGTACGGTCGGGATGGTATGGATGAAGTCAGTCTGGGTGCCACAACCCTGGTTGGTGAATTGCGCAATGATCAAATTACTGAATACGAAATTCACCCCGAGGACTTCGTCGTGCTGATGGCGAGCAATCGCGCGCTCAGGGTTGAAACACCGGAGCAGTCCAGGGAGATGCTGCTGGGCGTCCTGGAAGACGTGCCCGGCGCCGCCAAAGACATTGTGGTGCTCAATGCAGTCGTCGCTTTGTACGCTGCCAACGTGGCCGAGTCGATGGAAGAAGGGATACGGCTCGCGCGCGAGGCGATTGAGTCCGGCGCGGCCAAAGCGAAATTGCAGCAATTGGTCAATTTCACGCAGCAAGCCAGAGGTGAACCAAAATGACAGACATCCTGGATCGAATTGTTGCCACCAAGCGTGAGGAGTTAGCCGCCGCTGTGAAGCGCAAGCCGCTGGCCGATGTGCGCGCCGACGCCGAGTCGCGTGTTTTGACGCGGGACTTTGTGGCTTCTCTGCGTACGAAGATCGCGGCTGGGCGCCCCGCCGTAATTGCCGAAATCAAGAAAGCCAGTCCATCCAGGGGCTTGCTGCGTGAGGATTTCATCGCCGCCGACATCGCGCAAAGCTACGCAGAGCATGGTGCGGCCTGTTTGTCGGTGCTAACCGATCAGCAGTACTTCCAGGGTGCGGTTGACTATCTCAAGCAGGCGCGGGCGTCCTGCCAGCTACCGGTGCTGCGCAAGGATTTTCTGGTGGATGCCTATCAGGTCTACGAGTCGCGCGTCATGGGCGCTGACGCAGTGTTGCTGATCGCATCCATTCTTGACGATGCGCAAATGCGGGATTTCGAGGCCATAGCGAGCGGGCTGGACATGGCGGTGCTGATTGAGGTGCACGATTCGGTCGAGCTGGCGCGTGCGCTCAAACTCAAAACGCCCCTGATTGGCATCAACAACCGCGATCTGAAGACGTTTAAGGTGTCAATCGACACCACGTTGACGTTGATGCGCGATGTTCCCGCCGAGCGCCTGCTGGTGTGTGAGAGCGGCATCCACACACGCGAAGATGTGCTGCGCCTGGGCGCGGCCGGTGTCAATTCCTTCTTGGTGGGCGAGGCGTTCATGCGCGCGTCCGATCCGGGGCAAGCCCTGGTCGACCTGTTTGGCTAGTGCCATGGCCGAAAAGCCCCACTCGCTCGCAGCGCCGACCAGCCTGGACCCGCAGGCGCAGCAGTTGGTGAGTGCCGATCCCGCAGACTGGCCGGTCGCCCCAGGCTGGCAAGAACTGATGAATGACTTCTTTCAATCCGAGGGTGGCAGCGCGCTCCTTCAGTTCTTGCGCCAGCGCCTGGAGACCGGTGCAGTTGTATTCCCGCCACAGCCATTGCGTGCGCTGGAACTGACTGCGGTCGAATCGGTGCGTGTGGTGATCCTCGGGCAAGACCCCTACCACGGACGAGGTCAGGCGGAGGGCCTGGCATTTTCAGTGGCGCCGGGTGTTGCGCTTCCACCGTCCCTGCGCAATATATTCACGGAGTTGCGGCGCGATTTGGGCAAGTCTTTTCCGGCCTTCCCCCAACCCGGCGGCAGCCTGGTGCGCTGGGCGCGCCAGGGCGTGCTCTTGCTCAACACCTGCCTGACGGTTGAGGAGGGGCAACCCGCCAGCCACTCGGGGCACGGCTGGGAGCGGCTGACCGACGCGATCATCGCCAAGGTTTCGCGTGAAGCGGCGCCAGCGGTCTTCATGTTGTGGGGCGGGCATGCCCAAGGCAAGTCGAGCCTGATTGACGCCTCGCGTCACTTGGTGCTGAAAGCCAACCACCCGTCCCCGCTGTCCGCGCTGCGACCGCCAATCCCCTTCATTGGTTGCGGGCACTTTTCTCAGGCGAGAGCTTGGCGCGAGCAGCATCGCATCGCCACTCGGCCTCCAGCTGACGCCCAGGAGTCATCGACGTCTGGCTCCGACGCACGCAGCATGTAAAGTTCGACAGACTGCTCGGCTTTGGCTCTGGTCGCCAGCCTGTTATCCCGAATTGCCCAGACCCGGAGTGACCGCTTCCGAAGTTCGTGGCATAATGCACGGCTCACCCAGGAGAGGTGGCCGAGTGGTTAATGGCAGCAGACTGTAAATCTGCCCTCTTACGAGTACGATGGTTCGAATCCATCCCTCTCCACCAGTGAATTGAATTGAGATTTGGCGCGGCAACTGATACGAGAGAGAGCCTCGGGGCGTTTTTGAGGTTGGCTGGTTCAGCTTCATAGGCGGGAGTAGTTCAATGGTAGAACCCTAGCCTTCCAAGCTAATGACGCGGGTTCG
>CAYHDD010000225.1:0-5651 GCA_964355195.1 uncultured Rhodoferax sp.
TCTCTTCTTTGGCGAAGCAAAGAAAAGATGGTCGCCCGCCGGGGCGAGACCCGGCTTGCAGCGCGCCCGGGGCGCAAGTCTGAATGAGCCACAAATATTCACCCCAACAATCAGCCTCCCCATCCCACACCAGATCAGCGTGTCTCTACAATCCAGCCCCGTGAACGACCCCCAACCCACCCCATCACCAGACGGCACTTCAGCCAGCGTCCCCCACCCCAAGCTGATCCGCAGTTTCGTGCGCCGCACCGGTCGCACCACAACCGGGCAAGCCAAGGCGCTGGTCGATTTGGGGCCACGATTTGTGCTGCCCTACGAGAGCGAACTGCTGGATCTGCGCGCCACCTTCGCCGATGCCACGCAAGCCCAAGGGCAGCCTGGGGCAACCGAACGTCCACTGATTCTTGAAATTGGTTTTGGCATGGGCGAAGCCACTGCACATATTGCAGCCTTGCTGCCGCAGAAAAACTTCCTCTGCTGCGAGGTACATGAGCCGGGCGTTGGCGCCTTGCTCAAGCGCATCGATGAGCATCAATTGACCAATATCCGGATCATCGCGCACGATGCGGTGGAAGTCATCGACCACAGGCTGGCGCCGCAATCACTGGACGGAGTGCACATCTTTTTTCCCGATCCCTGGCACAAGAAGCGGCACAACAAGCGCCGCCTGATCCAGGGGACGCTGATTGCCAAACTGGCGGCTTGCCTGAAGCCCGGCGGCTACCTGCACTGCGCGACCGACTGGCAACCCTACGCCGAGCAGATTCTGGAAGTCCTGAGCGCCGAGCCCCTGCTCGGGAACGCGGCGGCGCGCTCCCACCCGGAACTCTCCGGTTACGCGCCCAAACCGCATTACCGCCCCCTGACCAAGTTCGAGAACCGCGGAATCAAGCTCGGACATGGTGTCTGGGACATCGTGTTTGAGCGCATCTAAACCCCCTAACCGCGATGGCGTCGGGGCGAGTTGCGTCGGCTTGCCGGCGGGCCCCTGGCGCCTCATGCTGGACTTCTTTGTTGAACGCTTCCCCGCGATTGGTGCCCAGGTCTGGCAGGAGCGCATGGCACAGGGTCTGGTGGTCGACGAATTCGGAATCAAGGTGACGCCCGAGCGCGCCTACCAGGCGCATCTGCGCGTCTACTACTACCGGGCCGTCAACGCCGAGCCGCGCATTCCGTTTGAGGAAAGCGTGCTGCTTCAGGACGAACATCTGGTGGTGGCGGACAAGCCGCATTTTCTGCCGGTCGTGCCCTCTGGTAACTACCTGCACGAAACGCTGCTGCTGCGGCTCAGACACAAGCTCCAGCTCCCTGCGCTGACCCCCATCCACCGGATCGACCGCGACACCGCCGGCCTGGTGCTGTTCTCGGTACAGCCCACCAGCCGCGCCCGCTACCACGCCTTGTTCAGCCAGCGCCAAGTCAGGAAGAGCTATGAGGCGATTGCGCCCTGGCGCGCCGAGCTCTTGCTGCCGCTGACACGCAAGAGCCGGATCGTCGAGGCGCAGCACTTCATGTTGCAGCATGAGGTCGAAGGCCCGGTCAATGCCATCACTGATCTGGATGTTCTGGAAGTAGAGGGTTCGCTGGCCCGTTATGCGCTGTCACCGTTGACGGGCAAGCGCCACCAGTTGCGCGTCCACATGGCGGCGCTTGGTCTTCCCATCGTTGGCGACGGTCTGTATCCGAAACTCACACCCGAGGGCCAGGTCGACTACACCAAGCCGCTGCAATTGCTGGCCAAAAGGATTGAGTTCGTTGACCCGGTCAGCGGGCAAGTCAGACAATTCGAGAGTCGGCGGGCGCTTTGTTTTGCGAACCCGGCTACAGCAAACCCAGGCCCGGTGAACGCGTAAGAGCGACGCCGACGATGTAGGCGACGCTGGTCATAGCCACTAAAAAGTAGGGCAGCCGCTGGCGCGACGGCGTTGCCGGACTCAAGGCAAAGTGCCCCAGCACGATATAGGCCAGAAGCGCGAGCACCTTGGCCGTCAACCAGGGCAGGACGAACGGGTACTGTTCACTGCGCCAGACCATCCACAGCGCCGCACTCAAGAGCACCGTGTCGTTGATATGCGGCGCGATGCGCAGCACGCGCCACTGGCGCCAGGGCTTGGAGCCCAGTTGCAGCACACCGCGCAGGGTGAACAAAGTCACACTCAGCAACACGCAGGTTACGTGCAAGTGCTTGGCAAAGAGATAGTCCATGTCCTCCGGTCGGTCACGTCTTAGCCGTCTTTACCGTCCAGCCGCGTGCTCGCCAGCCACGGGGCAAAGCGCCACAGATAGATCAAAAAGCCCAGACCCCAGGCGGCAGCCGCCAGAGTCAGGGCCGGTGCCAGCAAGGCGGGCAGCAGCACGGGCACAAAGACCCGCAGGACGGCAGCACCCAGCACCAGCGCATAGGCCAGCACCTCGGGCTTGGACACCAGCAACAGCCGACCGGTGTGGCCGCGCGCGGTGCGCGTCATCATGCCGATGATGAGGCCGCCGGTGGCCCCCACGGCGAGGGCGTGAATGCCCGCCGAGGCTGGCAGCAGATCAAACTGGGCCAATGCCAACAGGGCCAGGCCCATCGGGATCCAGGCATAGGCGGCGTGCAAAATCCACAGGATGGGCCGCGTCAGCGTGCACTTCGGATTCCAGCTCAGCAGCCGCCTCAGATGCAAGGTGCTGGCCACCAGGAGGACGACAAAGGTCGGCAGCGCCGGCGCCGAAAAGACCCACAGCGCCAGACCAAAGCCAGTGGCCCCCAGGATCAGTGGTTCGTCCCAGCGCTTGGCCGTGATGCGCAGCCCCGGCGTCACCGCCATCGTGAACGCCGGCACGACGCGCCCGGCCATCACGCACTCGATCAACACAATCAGCCCCAGCGCGGCGCGCAAAGGGGTCAGTGCCGCCATCTGGATCACTTGCGACTGCGCGAGATGAAACAGCAGATTGACAAACGCCAGCAAGAACAGCAAGCCCACCAACGGCAGATTGCGCTGGTTGCGTGCGCGCAGCAGCAAACGCAGCAGCACCACGGCCACCGCTGGCAGCAGCGCCAAGTCGAGCACCGCATACAGCAGATAAGGCCCACTCAAAGCAGCAAGGCGCGCCGTCAGCCACAAGCCAAACAGCAGCGCTAGTGCGGGCCCGCGCGGTGTCGCCAGGCCAGTCCAGTTCTTGGCCGCCGTCATCAGAAAGCCAACGATGATGGCCGCCGCAAAACCAAACAGCATTTCATGCACATGCCACAGCAGGGGCGGCACCTGCGGCTGCCACGTCAGCAGCCCCAGAAACATCGCCAGCCAGATCGGCACGGCGAGCGCCGCCAGCAAGGCGCCACCAATGTAGAACGGCCGAAAACCGAGCCGAAAAAGGGGCCAGCCCCGGGGCGCTGGAGTGCTGGCTTGATAGAGAGGGAGAGAGTCTGATTTCATGGCAGTCCGACAGGCAAGGTATCACTTTGGTTATAGAAATTTGAAGGCACGCGACGGCACTACAGACGCACGGCACACGTCCGGCCCACTCTCAAGGCAAAGCAAGTAACTGTCCTTCCATGCTCCGAATACCTTTGACCAAATTCTTGAAACTGGACGAGCGCTCATTGGTTGCGTCGAGGTACTTTCCGATTTCACGCGATCCGCTTACTTTTTGGTAGGTACCTGCGGTCAGCGCTGCCAACTCTTTGCTCGGGTTGCCCAACCGGTCCGGGCTGCGGAACTTGGCGGTCGGTTGTAGCCGAACCAGATTATCGACTTTAAGACCTTGTTCCACAGCCGACAAATCGGCGAGGTAATAGCTTTCCAGCTCCGTGCAGGCGATCCGAACCAGCGTCTTGTCGCGTCGCCCCGATTGCCGACAACGCTCAATGAGTTGGGCCTTCAATGCCACACAATCTGGCGCATTGTCCTGATCTCGCAGCACGATGAAACGAGCCTGTGGATTGACATAACCACGCAGGCGCTTGCACATTTGCCGCTCCAGATCTTGCTTGCCCTCAAACCGAATCAATCTGGGCGAAATATCGGGGTGCAGTATGCGCGGCAGCAAGCTCTCCAGCATCGCTTTGGCCGACGCCTCCTCCAGCAGAAACACCAGTTCCCTCATTGCGGGTCGGCTCCCCCAAAGAAGCCCTGCTTCCAGAGGAATCCCATTTGGTCACCGTCGGTCATATAGGCGGCAATTTGTGCGTCATCGCGTGCACGACGAATTTCGGTACCGCCATCGTGCTTGACCAGCCAGCACACTTCGTCCAGGCCTACCGCATTAAGAAAATCGGGCGAATGTGTGGAGACCAGAACCTGACCGCCACGTTGAGCATAGAGCCGAAACTCCTCGGCCAACTCAACCATCAGCGTCGGATAGAGCTGATTCTCCGGCTCCTCCACACACAGCAGCGGATGCGGCCGTGGGTCATTTAGCAGCACCAGATAGGCAAACATCTTGACGGTGCCATCCGACACATAGCGATCGAGAAAAGGCGTCTTGAAAGAGCCATCCTGAAAACGTAGCGTGAGAAAGCCGTCATCCATCAGAAGCGGCTTCACTGATTTCACACCTGGCACGCGACGGGTCATCGTGTCGAGAATACGCTGAAAGGTTTCCGGGTGCTGCTCGAACAGGTACTGTGCGACACGCGGCAAGTTGTCACCGGTTTCAGACAAATGCTCGGAATCTCCCGCCGCCTCTTTGCGACCACGGGCAGCGTTGATATGGAAATCGGACACATGCCAGGACTCAATCAATTGCCGAAAGGCATTGGCCGCCTTGAAGCGTTCAAACTGCCCCAGGCCCTTGATTGCCAGCGTATCCGGAGCAAGCTTTTGAGTCTCTCTCGCCAGTTCCTCATCGGCCTTGTTGAAATCCTCCTCATTGATGACGGCATAACCCTCACCAGCAGAAAAGTTGAGAAAATGATACGGGCTACCGTACCGCCCCCGCTTGTAGCGCAGCAACTCGCGCTGCACGACGGGCGACCCATCTTGCTCACCAATCTCCAGCGAATAAGTGACCAGCCGCTCGACCCCAGTAATCAACATGCGGTACTGAATTTCGATCAAGATCGTGTCGGTGTCCGCATCGCGGCTCAACACCTCGCGAAAACGACCACGCTTGTCCAATGCCTGGCGCACGGTACCCTTCAGACAGTCGTGAAGGAAGCCAAACACATCGAACAAGGTTGTTTTGCCAGAGCCGTTGGCGCCGACCACGACGAGGAAGGACGGTATGTCCTTCAGATGGACATCGCGAAACGCCTTGAAGTTCTTGAGACGAATGGATTCAATTTTCATAGCTGATTCACCTTGCCCGAGTCTAGCTGACCTCGATCCAGAAACCAGTGCAGCGGTTCACGCGACGGGCCAAGACCGTGCGTGCAGGCCCCGGCCCTCGATACCAGAAGATTGCGTCGGCCGCCTGCGCTCAAATAGCGTGCACCTCTCCGGCGCACTCACAGTTTCGCCGACACCCACGGCAGCACGCTCGCCAGCGCGCCGCCCAGCTTGGCCGGTTCGGTGCCGCCGGCCATCGCCATGTCGGGTTTGCCGCCGCCTTTGCCGCCAAGTTGTGCGGCGACAAAATTGACCAGTTCGCCTGCCTTCACCTTGGCCACGGAGTCACTCGTCACACCCGCTGCGATCTGCACCTTGTCGCCATCGACCACGCCG
>CAYHDD010000226.1:0-5638 GCA_964355195.1 uncultured Rhodoferax sp.
AGGCGCAGCGCACTGGATTCACGCCATCCGTTACAACATGAACATCACCGTGTTCCTGCACGACAACCAGATCTATGGCCTGACCAAGAAACAGGCGTCGCCAACTTCACCCATCGGCACCAAGAGCAACACCACGCCGCGTGGCAGCTATCTGGACGCGCTAAACCCCTTGACAGTGACACTGGGCGTACAAAACGTCTCCTTCGTCGCACAGGCGGTCGACTGGGTGCCAGAGATTCTGTACGACATTGTGAAGGCTGCGTACAAGCACAAGGGACTGTCCTTTGTGCGTATCGTGCAACGCTGTCCTGAGTGGCTGCCCACCTCTCTTGACCCCTGGTTGAACGACCCCAATCGGATTGAGTTGCTGCACCATCAGGATGGACTACAGATCAGCGCCGGTATGGCACGAATCTACAAGAACCAGTTGGAACATGATCCGGCCAACATGGACCGCGCGCGTGAAATTGCCTCGGGCCATGAGTCAATTCCGGTGGGTATTCTGTACAACAACCCGCAGGTCCCCTGTTACGAGGACTTGCGGCTGTCAGACAAACTGCACACGCCAGAGTTGACTCGCCGCGGACTCAATGCGGAACTGGACAAGTACACCGTCTGGCCCGGTGAGACGGCACCTAAGACAGGAAAATAATGCCATGCAAGCCGATACCCAAGTCCATGTTTCCTATTTTCTGACGGGCAAACGGCCGAGCGACCAGCTTGATGCGGTCGATGGCTTGAACCTGCGCCCGGCCCTGTATGCCGGGTATCGAGACCTGACGCAGTTGCGCTACGACTTTCCTGTCCTGCTGGTGGAGGGGCAAGCTGACGTCCAGTTCGCGCAATCGCTCTCCGGTCTGATTGACAGTGCCCTGGCCAGTGCCGCCAAGGGCAGCGACGCCGACCGCATCAGAATGCATGCGCTGCGGGTCGAGCAAGCGATTCGCGCGCTGGTCGCGCAGGGGGCACGGGCCGGGTTTTCAGCGCTTTGGGACCAGGCGGTTTCCCAGTTGAGCAAAGACGCCGACACGTCTTTCAGCGACAGCGCGCGGCGAACGCGCCAGGCGATCAAGGTAGATGGCGTGCTGGTCGATTGCAACGCCGCGCTCCCATCTGCGTTTGTCCAACACGCCTGGGCCAGCGCTCAGCGCGGCAAGACCGAGTCCTTGCGCAAGGATATTGACCGCTTGGTGCTCAAGTTGTCCGACATTCTGAGAGCCGACTACGAACGCTCGGCCGCTGGGCGCAGTGCCAAGAATCTGCACGCCGCCATTGGAGTCGGTTTTGGCAATGCTTTCGACTGTGACGCCATGTCCCGCATGCTCTCCAAGGCGCTACCGAAAGAGGCCTTTCCAGAGCGTCGGCGAAAACGCATCCAGGGCTTGCTCACGACGCTCAAGACCCAGCAGTTCATTGCACCGGTTGATGGCAACAAGGCTTTCGGGTTCCTGTTCGGCAGTTGTTCCGAAGCGCTGGGCGCCTTGCGCGAACGCAGCCCCAAGTTGATGGCGCTGGCCAAAGCGATCAGTATGGCCGAGCTCGAAATCAGCGGTCAGTACAGCGAGTCCAGACATGACGGCCTGTTCGACCAATTCGGCGCAAACGGACTCGACCCGCTCGACCTGGCGCGCTTTCCAGACTATCTGGTCTGCCTCAACGCAGAAAAGATGGATGCCACCGAGCACGCCCAATTGATGGAGGTCTTGTGCTCGGGTCTTCCGATCAAAGTCCTGATCCAGATCGACGACATCCTCGAAGGGTCACCCAATGGCGACGGCAGCATGACAAGCGGCATGCGCAGCCGTCAGCTTGCCAGTATGGCGTTGGGACTCAACCAGGTCTACGTCATGCAGGCCTGCAGCTCGGCGCTGCTTGGCCTGCGTGAGCGCGTGCTGCGCGGTCTGGCGTATCGTGGCGCAGCCCTGTTCAGCGTGTATTCCGGCGCAAGTGCCAAGACCTCCGGCCTGCCACCCTACCTGATGGCGGCGGCAGCCATGGAGGCGCGCGCTTTTCCCGCGTTCAGCTATGACCCGTCGGCAGGAAGCAACTGGGCATCGCGGTTCTGCATTGACGCCAATTCCCAGCCTGAGCTGGACTGGCCGATACAGAACTTCGCCTATGAAGACGAGCAACACCAGAGCGTCTCAGAAGACCTGGCCTTCACTTTGGTTGATTTTGTGGCCAGCGATAGCAGATATGCCAAGCACCTGGCACGCGTACCAAAAGCCAAGTGGAACGGCAGCATGATTTCGATTGCGGAGTCCCTGACACTTGACCCAGGAGGCTTGCCAGAGAAGGTGCCCAGCCTGCTGATGGTCGACGCGGACAACGTGCTGCAAAGAGTGATCGTTGATCAGCGCCTGATGCGTGAAGCACGCCGTTGCCGGGACATGTGGCACAGCCTCCAAGAACTGGGTGGCATTCACAATTCACATGCGAAAAAGCTGTTGGCCAGCGAAAAGACGGCATGGGAAGAGCGCAGCCAGCAAGCTGCACAAGCCCATGCGGCCAGTCTACCCGTTGCCAGCACGGCGGCGACCCCGGCGGCAAGCACGGACGCCGCTGCCAGTGCGCCCGCAGAGCAGGAGCCCGAACGCTCGCGCGATGATGCCTACATTGAAACCGCCCGTTGCTCGACTTGCAACGAATGCACTATTTTGAACCCGAAGATGTTCAACTACGACGGCAACAAGCAGGCCTATATCGCCGACATCAACGCCGGAACCTATGCGCAGTTGGTTGAGGCCGCAGAAAGCTGCCAAGTGTCCGTCATTCACCCCGGCAAGCCGCGCAATCCGAACGAGGCTGGTCTGGAAGACTTGCTAAAACGCGCCGAGTCGTTCCGATAGGCCTGCGGCAGCACAGTGCCTTTCGCTCTTCCGGTGCGCACAGCCGGGGCTGCATGCGCTCGCACGTCGCCGTCAGACCGCGACTGGCAAGCCCATGATCACGAAACGGTCAAAATCCCTGCCTTTGAAGAGAAATTGGTAGTACCTCTCTGACCAAAGTCTCAAAGAACTGTTATATTGCACTGCAACATTTTCCGAAAGTGGATCTACTGTGCTTTACCAACTGTATGAAACCCAGCGCTCCCTGATGGAGCCCTTCACTGATCTGGCGCAATCGGCCGCCAAGGTGTTCGCCAACCCACTGTCCATGCTGGGACAGTCCCCGTTTGCGCAACGTATCTCGGCCGGTTACGACTTGATGCATCGCTTGGGCAAGGACTATGAGAAGCCGGAGTTCGGTCTGCGCACGATCGACGTTAACGGTGTGGCGGTGGCCGTGCACGAGCGCGTGGAGATTGACAAACCGTTTTGTGAACTACGCCGCTTCAAGCGTTTCAGCGATGATCGGCCAACACTTGAAGCGCTCAAGGATCAGCCGCCGGTTCTGATCGTGGCGCCTCTGTCAGGCCACTACGCCACGCTGCTACGCGATACCGTCAAGACCATGCTTGGGGGCCACAAGGTCTACATCACCGACTGGAAGAACGCGCGGCTGATTCCCTTGTCTGAGGGTTCGTTTTCGCTCGACGACTATGTGAATTACGTGCAGGAATTCATTCGCCACCTCCAGAAGGCTTACGGCAATTGCCACGTCGTCAGCGTCTGCCAACCAACCGTGCCGGTGTTGGCTGCGGTCTCGTTGATGGCCAGCCGCGGCGAGGTGACGCCGCTTACCATGACCATGATGGGCGGCCCGATCGACGCCCGCAAATCTCCGACCGCCGTCAACAATCTGGCCATGACCAAGAGTCACGACTGGTTTGAAAACAACGTGATCTTCCGCGTGCCCAGCAATTTCGCTGGCTCCGGACGGCGCGTTTACCCCGGCTTCCTGCAACACTCCGGTTTCGTTGCGATGAACCCGAGCAACCACGCCAAGAGCCACTACGACTACTTTCGGGATCTGATCAAGGGCGACGGCGCCAGCACCGAGGCGCACCGCAAGTTCTACGACGAATACAACGCTGTGCTGGACATGGATGCTGACTACTATCTCGACACGATTCGGGTGGTGTTTCAGGACTTCAGCTTGGTCAACGGCACCTGGGACGTCAAGAATGTCCACGGCAAACCGGAGCGTGTGCGTCCGCAGGACATCGTAACAACAGCGCTGTTCTCGATTGAAGGTGAACTCGACGACATTTCTGGCTCAGGTCAAACCGAAGCCGTCCACGCCATTTGCAGTGGCGTCATCGCTTCCGAGCAGAAGCATCTGGAAGTCAAGGGTGCGGGTCACTATGGTATCTTCAGCGGCCGGCGCTGGCGTGATGTGGTTTACCCCCAGGTCAAGTCCTTTATTTTGAGCCACCAACAGGCGGCGAACGCATGCAAAGTCAGTGCGGCGGAGCTTGTGTCCCCGGCTGCTCCAATCGTGGTGGCCAAGCCCAAACGCGCTGCAGCGCCACGTAAGACAGCAAGCGCGAAAGCCCGTAACAAGAAGTAATGTCCGCAACTCTGGCTACCAGGGTTTTGGCACTTCTGCCGCAAACGCAGTGCAGGCGTTGCACTTATGCCGACTGCGCGGCCTACGCCGAGGCGGTAGCCCAGGGCAGCGCAGCCATCAACCAGTGCCCACCAGGTGGTGCCCTGGGCATCGAGCGGCTGGCGACGCTGACAGGTCAACCTGTGCTCGCCTTGAACCCAGCCTATGGCGTTGAAAGGCCACGCAGCGTGGCCTTCATTGATGAGACCTGGTGCATTGGCTGCACGCTTTGCATCAAGGCCTGTCCGACCAGTGCCATCATCGGCAGCAACAAGTTGATGCACACTGTGATGGAGTCCTATTGCACCGGCTGCGAACTCTGTTTGCCGGTTTGCCCGGTCGATTGCATCCTGCTGGAAGACGCCAGCGCATCAGGAGGGGCGGCCTGGTCACCTGAGAACGCCCGCCAAGCGCGTCAGCGCTATGAACACACGCTGCATCGCCACCGGTGCGACGATGGCGCGAATGCGAACGACCGGCAAAGCCGTTCCCCGTCGATGTGTGCCGCGCCGGGACCTGAGCCGCAAAATGTTCCCACTGCTTCCGATGCCAGGAAGCGTGCCGCCATTGGGGCGGCACTCACGCGCGCGCGCCATAAACGCGATTCAGGACCTGGCGCCCCCGGGAATCGTCCGCCGGGCCGCCCCAAGGAGGATTAGCCCCCTCGGGGGGCAGCGCAGTACACGCAGTGACAAGCGTGGGGGCTTGGTCAACCCAGCGCGTCGTTAACCTGGTCATTGAACTCGGCCAGACTGACGGCATCGCCGATCTCACGCGGCATGGCATCGCGGACCGAAAACACACCCAGGGTCTTGTTCGTGTCGGACACAATCGGCAAGTGCCGAAAGCCGCGCTCAATCATCATCAAGACGGCTTCCGCAACCTTCATGTCGGGTCCGACCGTTTGTGGATTGGGTGTCATGACTTCGCCGACTTTAGTCGTCTGCGGGTTCATGGCTTTTGCCAGTACACGCGTCATCAAGTCACGCTCGGTCAGAATCCCCAGCATGGCACCGGCAGCGTCAATGATCAACACATTGCTCGAACTGGCCTTGGTCATCACGCAGGCAGCCTCCCAGACACTGGCTTGGTGGTGCAAAGTAACCACATGACGCTGCGTCAAGGATTGAAATACAGTGCGTTCAGG
>CAYHDD010000227.1:0-5628 GCA_964355195.1 uncultured Rhodoferax sp.
ACATTTCGTCGAGCCAGGACTCCATGGCCGGAATCGTTGCGTACGATCCGGCATCCGCTAACAGCACGATCAGAACCAGGTCAGTGCACGCGAAGACCTGCTTGAGATAGACCGAAGCGCCTGGTGGTGTGTCGATCAGGACAACCTTGTCATTGTCAAGGCCGGCCTTGCGCACCTGCTCACCGACCCACAGAGGCTCCTTGGACAACAGCGTTTCAAAGGCCGCGCGCTCGGACTCGCTGGCGTTGCCGTAGGGTAAGCAGGTGACGTCAAATTTGTTGCCTGACGCGACCTTGTTCCAGTTGACGCCTTGCAGAGAGGTTCGACATATCCCGTCAGCCTCGTGGTCTTCAAGACCAAAATGCCAATGCAGCGCGTTTTGTGGATCAAGGTCAATGGCCGAAACGCGGTGCGGACCCAGTTTGGCGGATAGCGCTGTCGCAAGGTTGGCCGTCACAGACGTCTTGCCGACCCCGCCCTTCATCGAGACAACGCTAACAACACTCATCGTTTGCCTGGTCGCCCAAAGAATGCAGATGCTTTGCCGACCGGTTTCTTGACCGGTTCTTCCGGTCCTTCGAGGCGGCTGAACAGGCTTGTGAGCGAGTCCCCCGAGCGGGCCGCGCTGCGGACCTCGGCGGGCTCCTCTCTTGCAGGTGCGACGCCCTTGGAGAACAATGAATTGCGCCCTCGCGCCGGCTCCTCGCGGGCAGGTTTCTGTGGTGCGCGGGCCGGCCCCGGATCTGGCTGCGCCTTCTCGGTGGTCGCCGCTTCCTTTGAAAACAAGGAGCCACGGCCTCGCACCGGCTCGTTGCGGCCAAATTTTGGGGGTGGCCGAACTGCTTCCTGCTCCTGATAGGGCGGCTCCATCTCGGTACTGGCGTCCCTTGAAAACAAACTGCGCTTCTTCGCCGGCTTTGCGGGTGCGAACACTTGTGGCGCCGGGATCGGCTCCTGGTAGGGTTCCTCCTCCCTCGTGGTCAACAGTGACCTGGCCGGCGTTGCGGCGGCCGGACGCCCCGCCATCTTGCTCAGGCTTTGGGCCAGTTTGTTGCCTGTGGCGGGTACTGACAAAGCGGGTTTGCGCTCGTGCCCACTGGGCTTTTGCGTTGTGCTCCAGAGTGAGCGTTCCTGCGGTGACAGCAGTGGCGTAGCTTGCTGCTTTTGCGGAGCGACCGCTTTGAAGAGCGGCCACCGCTGCTCGGCTTCCCGAGCCGCGCTGCTGGTGCTGGACTGAAAGTCTTCATCATCCGGTCTGAGTGACCGGAATAGAGTAGATGGATGATCTGGGGCCTTGGCCATGCCTTCGCTCCTTGTGAGTTTAGTCTTCGCGCCCAAAACGCAACCGGATCTCCATGCCACCCGCGGACTCGCCAACGCCACGCACGACCATCGCCTCACCAGCACCGAGTACTTTGAATACCGTTTGGTAGAAGCCTTCCAGAAGCCCGATGGTCCAGCCCAGAGTCTCGTCGCCAAAAGCCTGCGCCAAAGGAGAGGCTTGGTGCATGATGTCGATGCAGGCCTTGACTTCCTTCAGTTCAACCCATCCCCAGTTGATCTGCGACCAGAAATCGTTCAGGGCATCTTCAAGTTGGGCCAAGGTCTGAACACCCTCAAACCGATCTTCAGCGTCGTTGGCAACATGCTCACCCATTCGGAAGAACAATTGCCGCAATTCCCTGGTTTCTGCCTGCGCCGACATCTCCAAAGCCAAGGCACGAAGCACCGGCAACCACTGCAAAGATACCTGCTGACCTCTGAAATAGTCCTGCAACTTGTCAATTTCCATGGCGAATAGTTCCTCAAAAGCCAATCATATCCAATGAACCACGGCATCCGAAAGTCTGTGGCGATGGGTGATACTTGGCGGTATTGTCCAACAATCCAGGGCCGGGTGCAGGGTAGAGCCACTTTTATGCAGTCAATTGTCGTTTGTGTGCTGATCGCGCTGCCGTGGCTGAACCCGTTTTCGGTCGGGCCGTCGCCAGCCGTCGTGCCGTGGCTGGTTAGTTTGGGCAGTCTGGCGCTCCTCTTGCCTTGGTTGACGCGAGCGCGCTTGAGCGAGTTGGTGGCCGTGGCGTGGCTGGTGACGGCGCTGGTCAGCGCCGTGCTCGGCTTGATGCAGTACTTTGGCGCCGCCGCTGCGTTCGCCCCCTGGGTCAACGTGACCGAGGCGGGGGAAGCCTTTGCCAACCTGCGCCAGCGCAATCAATTTGCGACCTTGACCAACATAGGCTTGGCAGCGTTGCTGTGCTGGGCTGCGCAGGGTCCGCTGCAATCGGTTGGCGCGCCCGGCATGGAGCGAAGCGCAGCGCAGCGGCGGCGTCTGCTGGCGAGCCTGGCGGCGGCTCTGCTGGCGCTGGGCAATGCCGCTTCATCGTCTCGCACGGGCGCAGTGCAACTGGGGCTCTTGCTCGCTTTGACCTGGGTTTGGCGCACCTCGAACAGGCACAGCAAGCCGCCTGATCAGTATCAGGGGATAATTTTGTGGGTGTCCTTGCTGACCTATGTGGTCGGCGCGCTCGTGCTGCCGAGCCTGGCCGGTCTCGGCCCGTCGGGCGGTGGAATCTTGGCCCGTTTGCATGAAGGAGACCCGCACTGCGTCAGCCGCTTGACTTTGTGGTCCAACGTCGTACACCTGATCCAGCAGAAGCCCTGGTTCGGCTGGGGCTGGGGTGAACTCGACTATGCCCACTTCGTCACCCTCTATCCAGGTCCGCGGTTTTGCGACATTTTGGACAATGCTCACAACCTGCCGCTGCACCTTGCCGTTGAACTGGGCATACCCTTGTCTGCTGCGTTGAGCGCCCTGGGCCTCTGGTGGTTATGGAAGGCCAAACCTTGGCGTGAAACGGACGCAACGCGCCAAATGGCCTGGACGGTCCTGGGGCTCATCCTGCTGCACAGCATGCTGGAGTATCCATTGTGGTATGGGCCGTTCCAGTTGGCGTTCGGGTTCAGTGTGTTCTTGCTTTGGCCTGGGGCGCGTCAGCCAGCGGCCGCGCCGCGAGTGTGGCGGTTTGCTTCAACTGCGGCCACGACCCTGCTGGGCATCGTTTTAGGTGCGCTTGTGGCCTGGGCTGGCTGGGACTATTGGCGTATCAGTCAAATCTATCTGACGCCGGCGATGCGAGCGAGCGAGTATCGTGTTGCCACGTTGGAGAAGATCCGAGATTCATGGCTGTTTCGAGACCAGGTGCGCTTCGCTGAGCTGACCATGTCGGTGGTGACGCCCGAAAACGCGGCCTACATTCACGATATGGCCACCGACCTGTTGCACTTTTCACCTGAGGCGCGTGTCGTTGAAAAATTGATGGAAAGCGCTGCGCGGCTGGGTTTGGAGCAGGAGAAGCAGTTCTATCTGGCGCGTTGGCAGGCGGCTTTCCCAGAGAGTTACGCGCTTTGGATGCGCGAAAACTGAACTGGCAGACAAATTTAGTGCTGATGCGCCACCGGACTCGATTCACTGATTTCGAGCAACACAGCGGGAAACTTCAGACCCTTGGTGGAAGTACCAGCAGCCGGGGTTTCGGCCCAGTCGATGCTGCCTTTGTCGCAGGTCTGCGTCACCTTGAACCACATCGGACCGACGCTGCCTGGCAGGCCACCACGCAGCACGAACTCGTCGTACCAGGCGTCTTGCAACCAGTTGTCCTTGGAAGCAGCAGTCCAGCTGATTTCTGTAACGTCTTCAGTGATCGTCTTGCCATGACTGTTATAGGGCTTGGCCAGTTTGGCCGATTTCGTGGTCAAAACCCAGCCGGCTTTAGGCATCGGCTTGGCGCCGCTGAAGCCCTCCGGAATCGTGACCCGCAGCGCGGTGATCGGCGAGCCCTCGCAACCGTGGCCGACCCGAAACGTGGCACGGTAGCTCGTGTTGGTCGGTGCGCTGGGTTCAGCCAGCACGACGTGGGCCAGAGCGCTTGTAAGGGGCAGGAGCAAGGCACAGGCGATGGCGCATTGGCTGATCAGAGAATTGTTCATGATGTCTTTCAGGGTTTTACAAGTCAAACTTCAGCTCGGCCACATAGCTGCGCTGCGGATAGGGGTGGAAATTCCAGTACTGGTAGTTGTTCAGGTTGTCTATGCCGAGTGAGGCGGTCCACTGCTTGTTCACGGCATAGCGTACGCGCAGGTCGGTGGTGAAGTACGAACTGACGCCCTGGTAGGTGTAGCCGTTCACGTCAGCATTGTTCAGGGTGCGAAACTGCGCGCCGCTGTAACGCGCGCCCAGCGCTGCACTCCAGTGCTGGTCCAGCCGGTAACTCGCCAGCATCGTGGCACGCCATCTCGGGACATTGGGTTGCTGCTTGTCGATGGTGTCTCCCGCCAGCGCGACAAAGCCGGCGTTTTCCTTGATGACGGAGTCGGCATAGGTGACGCTGCCGGAGAGGTCCAGCCCCTTCCTGATGACATCGACGCCGTTGTAAGCCAGCTCCAGCCCCATGGTTTGAATGCGAGCGATGTTTTGCACCCGGCTGACGTTCTTGTTGGCGAGCGGGTCCAGCGTGGTTTGCGAGTACAGCGAATCGCGCGTGTCTTCGGTGAAGAAGGTCAGACGCAGCAGGCCTTGCCCTAGCTCCTTTTCAGCGCTCAGTTCGGTGGTCCAGGACTTCTCGGGCCTGAGGTTCGGATCATTGATGTACTGCGAGTTGGTGGTCGACGTGGCGCCGTACAGCTCCGACACGGTGGGCATGCGCACGGCACGGCCGGTGGAGGCTTTCAGCACGGTGTCGTCCAGCCATTGGTAAGACAGCGCCGCTTTGGGGGAAAGGTAACTTTCAGTGCGCGCACCATAGCTGGTGTTGGCAGCATTGCCCACGCCAAACGCGGTCAAACCGTTGGAGGCGGTCCAGCTTTCCAGGCGGGCGCCCAGAACGGTTTTCCACTTCGGATCAAAGGCCCAGGCGTCCTGCGCATACAGACTTTGCAGCACCGTCTTGCCACCAACCTCATTGACCAGCGTTCCAGCGCCATCGCTGAGCCAATTGCCAGGGATGCTGGAGCTGAGGTACTTGAGAACATAGCTGTCCTGCTGCAGGCCGAAGTCAACGATGTGCGCGCCCCGGATTCCCTGCGGACGCCAGGTTCCCTTGGCTGCCAGCGTCGTCCAGCCCGTGCCGCCGCCAGTGGCCAGGGTGCCGGCAGCACCGGCTGCGGCCGTTGGCAAGGGGTTGCTGGCGGCATTGCTGCGCTTTTCGTCCTTGCTGTAGTCGTACCGGCTGGCTGCCACTTCCCAGTCCCACACGCCTTGCGTATGGCTCTTGACCGAGAGACCCTGCATGAGGTGGCGCAAGCTCTCATTGGTCAGCGTGTAGTCGCCCCCGCTCAGTGCCTGCGTGCCACTGAAGGCCAAGCCATTGATGTTGATGGCGCCGCTGTAAACCGGCTGCCCGGCGCTGTTGCTCAGGTAGGACGCCGGGCGTCCCTCGGAGTTGTTTTGCCAGAGTCCCAATACATAGCTGGCACGCACCGTGGGCGTGATGTCATAGGCGAGTTTGATCTTGGCGTGGTCCTGCAGCGTGTGAAATTCGGTGCCGGTGCCCAGAAGGTAGATCGGCGCCTTGCTGTTGTTCCTGTCCAGCACTGCACCGGTCACCACCGTGCCCGCTGAACCGGCTGTGC
>CAYHDD010000228.1:0-5624 GCA_964355195.1 uncultured Rhodoferax sp.
GCGCTATTTTAGCTATGGAAGCTGCCTAATCAGTTGTGCGTAGGGCAATAAATCTTAACAAAAATGGCATGCACGCTCTGACAAAAATGTCTCGTGCGACATTTTTGTCAGGAACGCCGATGTGCTACTTGATGCACACCGATCTGACCATTTTGAGGTCGGTCAGGCCCATCATGATCTTCTCCATCCCATCCATTTTGAGGGTGCGCATACCGCCTTCCACGGCAGCGGCGAAGAGTTGCGCGACACGGGCGCGTTCCTGGATCAAGCGTTTGACGTCGTCCGTGGCGATCAGCAACTCATGCAGTCCAACGCGCCCCTTGTAGCCGGTCATGCGGCACTTGTCGCAACCGACGTGGCGATAAAACCTCAGTTCACCATCCTTGCCATAGGTGCTGTACCAGCCTTCCACCAGCTTTTTGAGTTCGCCCTCGTAGTCAGTCGTCCAGGCAAGCGAGTGACGCAGTTCGTCGGCGTACTCAACGGCGAACAGCCTTAGTTCATCGGCGTCGGGTACATACGACTCCTTGCAGTCACAAAGTCGCTTCGCCAGGCGCTGCGCCAGAATTCCGAGCAGGGCGTCGGCGAAGTTGAACGGGTCCATGCCCATGTCCATCAAGCGCGTAATTGACTCCGGCGCCGAGTTGGTGTGCAAGGTGGAAAAAACCAAATGGCCCGTCAGCGAAGCCTCTACACCCATGGACACGGTTTCTTTGTCACGCGACTCGCCAACCATGATGATGTCGGGGTCAGCCCGCAGGAAGGCTCGCATGACAAGCGAGAAGTCAATGCCCGCTTTGCGGTTGATTTGTACCTGGCGCAGGCCCTTCTGGGTAATTTCAACCGGGTCCTCCGCCGTCCATATCTTGGTGTCCGGCGTGTTCAGGTGCTTGAGGATGGAGTGCAGCGTGGTGGTCTTGCCAGAGCCCGTCGGTCCGCAAACATAGAATAAACCATAAGGTTTTTCAACGGTTCGAATCACGCGGTCCATGTTGTGCGGGGTGAGGCCTAGTTTGTCGAGCGGTATCGGCTCACCCGCAGCCAGGATACGCATCACGACATCTTCGACACCGCCCGCCGACGGTAAGGTAGCGACGCGCAGTTCAATGTCCAGCGGCCCGTATTTCTTGAACTTGATCTTTCCATCCTGCGGCTTGCGACGCTCCGAAATATCGAGATCGCACATGATCTTCAGGCGCGTCGCCATGGCCTGACGGAAGTGCGCGGGAACCTCGATGTAGGGTTGAAGCGTACCGTCGATGCGGAAGCGGATGCCGGTCTTGAGCTTGCCCGGCATCGGCTCGATGTGAATGTCCGATGCCTTTTGGTGGTAGGCGTCGATGATGATCTTGTTGACCAGCTTGACCAGCTCGTTGTCTGCCGCCGCAGACTCGAGCGAATCGTCATTGCTACCATCGTCGAGCGCACCGGCACTGCTGTCCATGTCGGCCAGCATTTCATCGATCGAACCGGTCTGCACGCCGTTGTCGAATATTTGCGCCAGCGTCTTGGTGAACTCCTCTTGCGTCGTGACACGGTAGGCGAAGCGCGTCATGCGTGGGAAGACCTGCCTCACCACGCGGGCGTTGCGCACCGCCTCCGGGTCCATGCACATGATGACCAGACCCTCGGGCGACTCTTCCAGTGGTATCCAGCCCTCCTCTTCAAGGAATTCGCGCTTTAGCGCGCCGTGCAGTGCCTCAGCGCGAATCCGGCTGGCGCTGAATGGTTCGTAGGGAACGCCAAAGAAGCGGGCCAGGGACGAGCCGATCTGTGCAGATTGAATCTGGTATTGGGCCATCAGCACCGGCTCGACCGGTGTTGCGTCGTTGCGCGCCGTCGCCAGGCACTGCGCCAGTTCTTCAGCCGACATCACGCCCTCGGCCACCAAACCATCGTACTTGGTGGCCTTGCGACGCGCTGCATCTGCCGCCTTTTGCACGCGCTGGCGGATGGCAATGGCGAGCGTCTTGCACAGCTGCGAGACGCCTTCCACCTCCAGGGCACTAAAGGACTGACCATTCTTTGTGTTGATGATTTGCAGCACACCGAGCAGTGTGTTGTCTTCAAGAATTGGCGCAGCCAACATCTGGCGCGTCCGATAACCCGAGCGGTTGTCCACCTCTTTGAGAAAGGTTAGCGACGAGTGAATCTTTTTGAGGGCCGCATCGTCATAAACATCGGCCAGGTTGACCAACTTCTTGCTGTATGCCGCATAGCCAGCGATGCTCTGCGGTGTGATGGGCAGCTTCAACTCGCGGCTGCTCTTGAGGCCGGTCTTGATCTTGGAAATGATGGCGGTCTGATCTTCGTTGACTGCGTACAGCGTCAGTCGGTCAGCATTGAACAGGCGGCAAATATCAGCACTTGCCTCCAGCATGATCTGGTCAATATTCTCGGTTTCGTGAATGCGTGTCGTGACCAGTTGCAGCTGCTTGTAGAAGAGCGCCTCAAACTTGAGGCCTCTCTGCTCGGCAGGCAACTTCTGTGATTCGACAAAGGCCTTGTCGAACTCGTCCTCACGCACCGGTAGGGTTGTCACTTCACTCATATCGCGAACTCCTGACGCGAATCCAAGGGGCTGTAACGCAGGTCGGCGCTCAGGACTGTATGAATTGCATCTGAGTGCCCGCCAGCTCAATCAGGTCGCCATTCTTCAGCGGCACAACCTCACCGTTGAGCGGCATCGCGTTGAGCGTCGGGTTACCGCTGCCCTCGACGTGTATCACATAGCCGCGCTGCTGGCGCGTGATCGTTGCCACTGCAATGCCAGGCTTGCCAATCGTGGTCACCACCTTGGTCAAGGGCACCTGTCGCCCGGCCGCTGCGCCCGACAACACCTTGATGGCCGCCTGCAGCGTGCTTTGGCTGTCATCGGCAAGGTTGGTCAACCCCGGTGCCGGCGCTGCCATCGGCAGCGGTGCCGGCGCTGACTGATCATTGACAAAATTGATCATGTACTTGCCGATTTCGATCACGTCGCCGCTCTGAAGCATCTGCTTCTTGATCGCCTTGCCGTTCACATAGGTGCCGTTGGTGCTGTTGAGATCTTCCAGAGAGACCTCGCTGCCATTGAGTTGAAGCACGGCATGTTCGCCGCTGATGGCGAGATTGTCGATCACGATATCGTTATAGGGACGGCGACCGAGGGTGGTCTTGTCGCGTGTCAACTGGACTTCCTTGATGACAACGCCGTCAATCGAAATAGTCATTTTCGGCATGATCAACTCCTGATACTGGGATGGGCTGCTGTGGGTCTCATGAACTTACTACATTCCAAGCCACCGCGACACCAAACTGCGTTTTTCGGGTGCGCCAATGGCCTGTGTCAGTAACACCGTGATGTTATCCCGTCCGCCGTTTTTGTTGGCCTGAAGTACCAAATCGTCAGTCATTTGTTTCAATGAGTTTCCATTTTTCAAGATCTCGGCAATTGCAAGGTCATCCATCATGTCGGACAAACCATCGCTGCAGATCAGGTAGATGTCGCCGACATGCACATGGTGTTCATTGACTTCAAGCAGCATCTCTTGGTCGACACCCATCGCCCGCGTCACCAGATTCTTCAACGGCGAGGCTGCCGCCTCCGCCGGGGTCAGCAAGCCGGCATCAAGTTGCTCCTGCAACAGTGAGTGGTCCCTGGTGATCCGCAGCAGCTGCTTGTCACGCAAGCGGTAGCATCGGGAATCTCCAACATGGCCCACAAGCAGTTGGTCGCCGTGAAAGACCCCGACCACCAGGGTCGTCCCCATACCCGCGTAGTCAGGGTTGGCGCGCGACGCATCGTAGATGGCGTGATTGGCGTTGTCCGCACTGATTTCAAGCGCTCGTCTGAGATCGTTCATGTTGAAACGTCCACCGGCCTGCAATAACCACTGGGACATCTCTGTCTTGATCAGCGAGGTTGCCATGCCGCTGGCAATTTCTCCGGCCTTGTAGCCGCCCATGCCGTCGGCCAGGACAGCCAAGTGCGCAGCATCGTCATAGGCCACTGAATCTTCGTTGTTGCTGCGCGCCCTCCCAGGATGGGTTTGGGCACAGAATGTGTAATTCATTGGTCACTTTCCGGTGCTTGCCGGGCTGCACGCCAGCGCAGCACTTGTCCACCGCCCAACACGATGCCAGCACCCGCTGCCGCTGCTGCGTAGTGCAGCCACGGGTTGCCAGCCAGCAGGTCCTTCAGAGCGACGTCGCTGACGATGGTCTCGCCGCCGACCCAGCCGATCAGCGCGGCGCCCAAGGTCACGATGACGGGGAAACGCTCCATCAGCTTGATCATCAACGTGCTACCAAAAATCACCAGGGGGATGCTGATCAGCAGGCCCAAAATGAGCAACAGCATGCTGCCCTTGGCAGCTGCGGCGACAGCGATGACGTTGTCCAGACTCATGACCAGGTCGGCAATCAGTATGGTGCGAACGGCCACCATCAGGCTGCCGCTCTCCTTGTCATGCCCCCCGTCCTCTTCTTCTTCGCCCAGCAACTGCAGGCCGATCCAGAGCAACAACAGCCCACCCACGATTTGCAGGTAGGACAGCTCCAGCAGCTTGGCAGCAACCACGGTCAGCGCAATGCGCAGCACCACCGCCGCGCCAGAGCCCCAGAATATGGCCATCCTTTGCTGCGCCGCTGGCAGGGAGCGGGCCGCCAACGCAATCACGACCGCGTTGTCTCCGGACAGAATGATGTTGATCCAGATAATCTTGAGCAGACCAATCCAAAAGTCGGCCCTCTGTATCAAATCCATCCGTTTTCTCCTATGTTGCCAATGCAAGAAGCGCCCAAAACCCTGAGTTTGGAGCGCTTCTGGTTGCCCTTCAAGTGTAACGGCCTGATGACCGCTGGGGCTTTGACGGTCCGACCTACAACAAGGTTTTCAGCAGTCGTCCCATTTCGGATGGATTGCGGGTGATTCTGAAACCGCACTCCTCCATGATGGCGAGCTTGGCGTCGGCGGTGTCGGCGCCTCCCGAAATCAAGGCGCCTGCATGGCCCATGCGTTTGCCCGCGGGTGCAGTGACGCCTGCGATGAAGCCGACGATCGGTTTCCTCATATGAGCTTTGCACCAACGCGCGGCCTCGGCTTCGTCGGGTCCTCCGATTTCACCGATCATAATCACGGCATCGGTGTCCGGATCGTCGTTGAAGGCCTTCATGATGTCGATGTGCTTGAGGCCGTTAATGGGGTCACCGCCGATACCAACGGCAGTTGACTGTCCCAAGCCGATCTCGGTCAACTGGGCGACGGCTTCGTAGGTCAAGGTGCCGGAGCGGCTGACGACGCCAATGCGGCCCTTGCGGTGAATATGGCCGGGCATGATGCCAATCTTGATTTCCTCGGGCGTGATCACGCCGGGGCAGTTGGGACCCAGCAGCAGGGTCTTCTTGCCCCCGGCCTCCTCGCGGGCACGCATCTTGTTGCGCACTTCCAGCATATCGCGCACCGGAATGCCTTCGGTGATGCAAATCGCCAGGTCCAAATTGGCTTCAACCGCTTCCCAGATGGCGGCCGCGGCACCGGCGGGCGGCACATAGATCACAGAAACGGTGGCTCCGGTTTGTTGGGCAGCCTCACTGACGGACGCGTAGATCGGAATGTTGAAGATCGATTCGCCGGCCTTTTT
>CAYHDD010000229.1:0-5607 GCA_964355195.1 uncultured Rhodoferax sp.
GTACCTTCGTGCTGCGCACTGCGGTGCGAGCTTGCTTGGGGCGGCCCGGCGCGGCGCTCATCAGTCCTCGATCCCGCGCTGCGCTGGAATGCCGGCCTGGAACGCATGTTTGACCAACGTCATCTCGGTCACGGTGTCAGCCAGCGCAATCAGCTCTGGTGGGCAGCGCCGCCCGGTCAGAACCACATGCACCTGCTTGGGACGCGCGCGCAGCGTCTGCAGCACATCGTCCAGCGGCAACCAACCGTAGATCAGCGGGTAAGTGATTTCATCGAGCGTGACCATGAAACAGTCGCCCGCCAGAATCACAGCCTTGGCCTTTTCCCAGCCATCGCGTGCCAGCTGCGCCGAGTGTTCCAGATCCTGGCTTTTCCAGCTGAAACCGTCGCCCAGTCCTTCAATCGGGATGCCCAGCTGCTCGAACATGCGATGCTCGCCGAAGCGCGCGCTGGGCACCTTCATGAACTGGAAGATCCGGACCTTCTTGCCGCGCCCATGCGCACGCAGCGCCAGCCCAAAGGCGGCCGTGCTCTTTCCCTTGCCATCGCCGGTGTTGATGATGATCAAACCACGCCGCTCGCCCTCGGCTTTGGCATAGGGCGTGGTCGTCGGTGGGGCTTCAACTTGCATGCTTCAGTCTCCCGAGGGCTCTTGATTGACGTCAGACACTGATTGTCTTGGGCAAGGACACCCACTGCGCGCCGACCGCCTGAATCTGGATGCGCTGGTCGAACACGGCTTCCAGCGCGCGGTGCGTCGCTGCATCGGTGCTGGCACCCTGATGATGGATGCGCCCCTGCGCCATGATGACCAGCTGCTTGGCGTGCAGGGCAAACGAGATCTCATGCAGCACGCTGATCACGGTCTTGCCCTGTTCGACCAACTCGTGCACCAGCGTCAGCCAGTCGGCCTGGTGCGGCGGGTCGAGGTTGGCCAGCGGTTCATCCATCAGCAACACCTGCGCCTGCACCGCCAGCGCACGCGCCAGCAGCACCCGCTGGCGCTCACCGCCCGAAAGCTGCCCGAGGGTGCGCGCACGCCAGTCCCACGCCTGGGTCGCGCGCAAGGCCTGCTCCACCGCCGCGTAGTCTGCTGCGCTGGGTGCCGCCAACCAGGATTGGTGCGGCAAGCGCCCAAGCATGGCCACGTCGTGCACCGTCAAGTCGTCGCCAGCACCTTCGTTCTGCCCCAGCCAGGCCAGTTGCTGCGCACGCTGGCGACCCGGCAGCTCCGACAACGGCTGACCCAGCAACGTGACGCTGCCACTGTGCGCCAGCAAGCCGGCCATGACCTTGAGCAGAGTCGATTTTCCAGCGCCGTTCGGGCCAACAATGCTGGTCCAGCAGCCCGCCGTCAGGGCCAGGTCAATGCCATGCAAGACCTGCACATTGCCAAGGCTGGCCCGGATGTCGTGGGCTTGCAAGGCGACGGCGTGCATGGCGCTTCTCACAGGCGGCTCGCCGATGTGCGGCTGCTGTTGCGGTGCATCAGCCAAAGCAGGTAGCCGCCACCGAGGACGGCCGTCAACACACCGACCGGCAATTCCTGCGGCGCAATCAGCCAGCGCGCCAGCGTGTCGGCGGCCATCAGCAAGGCGCCGCCCATCAGGCTCGACAACAGGATCAGGCGCCCGTGCGTGGTCTTGGCCACTGAGCGCACCAGATGCGGCGCTGCCAACCCGACGAAGGCAATCAATCCGGTCTGCGCCACGGCCGTGCCGGTGGCCAGCGCCAGCAGCGCCACCAGAGCGGCGCGCATCTGCGGCAGCGGCAGCCCCAGGCTGGCGGCGGTGGCTTCGCCCAGCGACAGACCGTCAAGCGCGTGGCTGAGCATCCAGGCCGCCAGCATGCAGAGCAGCCAGACCAGGGCCATCAGCGCACAGGCGGTCCAGCCCACATAAGCCGTGCTGCCAAGCATGAAAGCCTGCATCGCCTGCATCACGTCAGGTACCAGCAGCAAGATCAGTGAGCCGAGCGCGCCCAGCACGACACCGACGATGACACCCGCCAGCAGCAGGCGTAGCGTGTGCTGCACGCCCTGCGCCAGCAACAGCGTCAGCAAGACGGCGAGCACGGCGCCGGCAAAAGCGGCGCCGGTCAGGCCCAGGCGCACCAGCCAGTGGGTGGCAAGCGGTGAGATGCCAAACAGTGCCAGCGCCAGGGCAACGCCGAGTGAAGCACCCGAGGCGCTGCCGAGCAAATAGGGGTCGGCCAGTGGGTTGCGAAAGAGTCCCTGCGCCACGGCCCCGGCCAGGCCCAGCAGGGCACCGGCAGCCCAGGCCCCGAGCGTGCGCGGCAGCCGGATGTCCCACACGATTTGCATGGCAATTGGGTCGCTGGCGGCGCGCAGCAGGCTCTCCCAACCGGTGCTGCCCACACTAGCCCCGACCACGGCCAGGGCGGCGCTGCTCAACAACAGGCCCAGGACCAGCCAGGATGCCATGCGCTGCTGTCGGCCCAATTCACTCATGGCGGCGCCTTCTCTTGCAGGCAGTGCGCCATGATGCGCGCGGCCTCGGCCATGCGTGGGCCCGGGCGCACCAGCACATCCGACTGCGCCGACGTGAAGACGCAGACCCGACGCTCCTTGATGGCGCGAATGCCGAGCCAGCCGGGTCGCCCCTCCAGAGCGTCAGGGTTGCGGTCGCCGATCATGATCAGGTCCGGGTTGGCACGCACCACGTACTCGGGGTTGAGCTTGGGGAAAGGCCCCTGACCGGCTGGCACGACGTTCTTCACCCCCAGGCGCGTCAGGGTCTCGCCGATGAAGGAGCTCTCGCCGGCCGCGTAGGGGCCGCGGTTGACTTCAAAGTAGACGCGCGTGGCCTTGGCGCGCGCGGGCAACGACTGCGCCGCCGCCGTCACACCGGCGTCGATCAAGCGCCAGAGTCGCAGGGCGTCCGGCACCTCCAGCGCCTGCGCCACTTTCTCCATGACACGCCGGACATCGGCGTGACTCTTGGGCTCCAGCGCCAGCACTTTGAGACCGAGCGACTGAAGCCTCTCGGCGGCACGCGAAGAGGTCGCCAGCAACACCAGATCAGGTTTCAGCGCCACGATGGCTTCGATGTTCGGGTCCAGGCCGCCGCCGACCTGCGGCAGGCTGCGCACGCTGTCGGGGAAGTTGGAATAGCGGTCCACGCCCACCAGGCGCGCGCACTGACCGAGTTCGCAAACCGTCTCGGTCAGCGAGGGCAGCAGACTGACGATGCGTTGCACCGGCTGCGCCAGGTTGATGCTGACGCCGCGGTCGTCGGTGACCTGGACGGCGCTCGCCGCACTGGCGCCCAGAAGGACCATGGTGCCTAGCCCTGTGCGCCAAAACAGCGAGGCCATCGATCGGCGCGTTCCTGTCATTGCGAGGAGCGCAAGCGACGCAGCAATCGCGATGACGAATCGGATCCGACTCATGGCATCCCCTTCAAAACCAGCGGCAGGCCGGCCGCCATCAGGGTGACGCGCTGACACAGCGACGCTACCTGCTGGTTGAGCCGTCCCAGTTCATCGACAAAGGCGCGCACCTCGGCACCCATTGGAATCACGCCCAGGCCGATCTCATTGCTGACCAGCAGCAGCGGACCGGGTGCATCTGCAATCGCCTTGTGCAAGGCGGCGACGGGCGCACTCGGCGTGCTTTCGGGCGAGGCCTTTGCGGCAGTCGCAGATTCCATCGGTGCCAGCCAGTTGGTCAACCAGAGCGTCAGGCAATCGACCAGCAACAGCGTGTCGGGCTCGCTCAGTTCCGTGATCTTCTTGGCCAACGCCAGCGGCTCTTCGACAGTGCGCAGACGCGGCACGCGCAGGGCGCGGTCACGCTGGTGGCACGCAATGCGCTGACGCATCTCCTCATCCCAGGCCTGTCCAGTGGCGATCAGAACTGCCCGGTGTTGTGGTGCAGCATCCAACCATTCACGCGCTATCAGCTCAGCGCGGCGTGACTTGCCACTTCGCTGTCCGCCAAGGATCAACTCGCTGCGTGAAACTGTGAGGGCGGAGGCGGTCATGTGCAGATTTCCGGTTTGCTGGGTCAGTGTGGGTCAAGGCGACGTGGTCGCTGCCCTTACTGCGGCGCCCACTTCAAACCGAGGTAGAGCGAACGCCCGGGCGTGGCGTAGCCGCTGGCCAGCTCGTAGCGCTGGTCCAGCAGATTGTCAGCGCGCGCCATCAGCGACCAGTCCCTGGCGAAGGCGGTGCTGGCGTTCAAGCTCAACAGGGCGTAGCCGGGCAAAATTTTGGTATTCGCCGCTGTATCAAAGCGCTCACCGGAAAGCTGTAGCCCGGCGCCAAGCTGCCAGCCGGCCAGTTGGGTGTCAGCATTCAACATGGCATGCCGCTTGGCACGCCTGGCGAGCTGCTTGTCAGCGCCCAGATCACGCGGGTCCTGAAAATCGGCAGAAGCACTCAGTTTGACGCCCGCCAGTTGCTGGGTCGCGCTCAAGGTCAGGCCCTGATAGCGTGCAAGCGCTGTGTTGGCGTAGCAGCCATAGGGCGACGCGCAGGGGCCGGGCGCCGCAAAGGTGATCAGGTTGCTGACCCGGTTGCGGTAGAGCAGCGCAGAGAAACTGCGCCCGTTGTCTACATAGCGCAGGCCAAGTTCGCTGTTGATGGCCGTCTCGGGCACCAGGCTGGCAATGCCGTATTCGCTGAAGCGCTGGTCGAGCGTGGGCGAGCGAAAGGCGGTGGCAGCTGAAGCCGTGGCGCGCCAGTGCTCGGCGAAGCTGTAGCCATAGGCGGCGCTGGCGGTGTTCTGCGCACCAAACTCGCTGTCCTGGTCATGGCGCAAGTTGAGTTGCAGCGCATGCGTGCGGTTGTTGAAGCCGTAACCCAATGCCACGCCATCCTGCGCACGGCCCTGCTTGAGGGGCGCGTTTTCCAGCTCGTCCTGCTTGCGCTCGAGGTCGGCTGTGAACAGGTGCTCGCCCTGGCGCAGCTCGTTGTGCAGCAGCGCGCTCTGCAGATCGGTGATCGTCAGGTAGGGCCAGGGTAGTGTCTCGTAGCGGTCGCGGGAATGCGACAGGCTCAGGCGTGTGCTCCAGGCGTTGGTCCACTGCGCCTGCCAGTTCAGGCCCAGCGCCTGCAACCGGCGCAAGTTACGGTCGTCGCTACCCAGCCCGCTGTCGAACTGCGAGTTGAGGTCGTTGCCGAGGTAGCTCATATCCAGGCGCTGCGTGGCACTCACTTGCCAACCCAGTTTGAGACTGGCGGAGCGGCTCTGGTAGCCGTCCAGATCAGGGTTTTGCGTGGCAACCGGTCGAGCATTGAAGCCTTCACTGCGCTCGTCGCCCAGGCTCAGTGCGTAGTCAAAACGACCCTCAGCGCCGCTCAGTCCGGCCTCGAACTTGCGGGTGCCAGGCGACCCGACAGCGACTGCGGCAAAAGGCGCAAAGCCCGCCTCACCGCGGCGCGTGAAGATCTGCACCACACCGGCCAGGGCGTCGGAGCCGTAGACCGCCGCCGCCGGGCCGCGCAAAACCTCGATGCGCTCGATCTGCGCCAGCGCAATGCCTTCCCAGGAGGCGCCACCGGTGGCTTGGGAATCAATCCGCACGCCGTCGATATAGACCGCCGTAAAACGCGATTCGGCGCCGCGCAGGAAAACGCCGGTAGT
>CAYHDD010000230.1:0-5594 GCA_964355195.1 uncultured Rhodoferax sp.
AAGGCCATTGTGGAGCATCGGCTACAGCCGGGTTCCAAGCTTGGCGAGCAAAAACTCGCGGACCATTTCGGTGTGTCTCGCACACTGGTTCGCCAGGCTTTGCACCAACTGGCGCAAAACAGACTCGTCAATCTGGAGCCCGCCCGCGGTGCCTTTGTGGCGGCGCCGTCGGCCGTTGAGGCCAGGCAGGTGTTTGCCGTGCGGCGCATGCTGGAGGCCGAAATGGTGCGCGCCTTCGTACTCACCCAGACGCCCGCTCGGCTCAAGGCGCTGCGCATGCATGTGAAGCAGGAAAAAGCGGCCCTGGCATCGCACAACATGGCGGTCGGCAACGATTTGCTGAATGACTTTCATGTGCGCATGGCGGAGCTCATGGGCAACGACGTGCTGGCGCAGATACTGAACGAACTGGTCTCGCGGTGCGCGCTGATCACGCTGATGTACCAGACCGACGCCGCTGCGGTCCATAACGCCGATGAGCATGGCGACATCGTCGACGCCATCGCTGCGCGTGATGCCGAACGCGCCGCCAGCATCATGACCGAGCACCTCGATCACGTGGAGGGTAACCTCTCGTTCGATCGCCAATATTCCAGCAGCGACATTGCTGTTGCGTTGTCCTGAATCCGACCAAGCCACTCCCGATGATCTACGACACCACGCTGCCCTATCCGCGCGACCTTTGCGGTTACGGCAAGAACACCCCACATGCCCGCTGGCCTGGCCAGGCCCGCCTTGCCCTGCAATTTGTGCTGAACTATGAAGAAGGCGGTGAAAGTAGCCCGCTTCATGGCGACCCGACGTCCGAGACTTTTCTCTCTGAAATTGTGGGTGCCCCGGCCTTCACCACGCGCCACATGAGTATGGAGTCGATGTATGAATATGGGTCGCGCGCAGGGGTTTGGCGCATCCTGCGCGAGTTTGAAGAGCGACGCTTGCCGCTGACCATCTTTGGCGTCGCCAGCGCGCTGGAGCGTCACCCTGAACTCACACAGACCCTGCTGGCGCAGGGCCACGAGATCGCTTGCCATGGCTTGAAGTGGATTCACTACCAGGATGTGCCTGAGGCGACCGAGCGCGAGCACATGGTGCAGGCCACGGCCATCATCCAGCGCCTCACGGCAGGTCAGTGGCCGCTGGGGTGGTACACCGGCCGCGACAGTCCGAGTACGCGCCGTCTGGTGGCGGATCAGGGCAGCTTTGAGTACGAAAGCGACTACTACGGCGACGACCTGCCAGTCTGGATGAAGGTCGCGCGCACCGATGGCAGTGTCGCGCCGCAACTGGTGCTGCCCTACACGCTGGACTGCAACGACATGCGTTTTGCTTCGCCACAGGGCTTCAACACCGGCGAGCATTTTTTGCAATACCTCAAGGACAGCTTTGACGTGCTGTACACCGAAGGCGACCCGCAAGGCCTGGACCGACCCAAGATGATGAGCGTCGGCATGCACTGCCGCCTGCTCGGCAAGCCCGGACGGTTTCGCGCCTTGCAACGCTTCCTGGACTACGTGCGAACGCACTCACACGTCTGGGTGGCGCGCCGGATCGACATCGCCCGGCACTGGAAGTCCGTACACCCGTTTGCGGCCTGAACTTCGGGAACTCCGATGACCCTGACCCTGGACCAATTGAATGCCGCGAGCCTGGACGATGCAGCCCAGATGCTAGGTGGCCTGTACGAACATTCCGGCTGGATTGCGCAGGCTGCGTTGTTGGAGCGACCGTTTCGATCCTTGTCGCACCTCAAGCACGCGATGGTGCAGGTGCTCGACCAGGCAGGCACGCATGCGCAGTTGACCCTCATCAGAGCGCACCCCGAACTTGCCGGCAAGGCGATGCTGGCGAACTCGCTCACACTGGAGTCCACGCACGAGCAAACCACGGCCGGTCTGCCGCAGTGCACGCCAGAGGAATTGGTCCAGATTCAGCAGCTCAATGCCGACTACAACGCGCGCTTCGGCTTTCCTTTTGTGTTGGCGGTACGCGGAGCGCGTGGGTTCGGACTCAGCAAGCGGCAGATCATCGACACGTTCAAACGCCGACTGGACAACCCGGTTGAGTATGAACGCCAGGAGTGCATCCGCAACATTCACCGTATTGTGGAACTCCGCTTGAACGACAAGTTTGGCCACTCACCCAGTCTGGGCAACGATGTGTGGGACTGGCAAGAAGTGCTGGCTCAGCACAGTGATCCGGGCTTCCTGGAGCAGGGTCAGCTCACCGTCACCTACCTGACGGATGCGCACCGGGCCTGTGCGCAGCGCATTTCGCACTGGATGCGCGACTGCGGCTTTGACGATGTCGAAATTGACGCTGTCGGCAACGTGGTGGGGCGCTACCGCGCAGTGTCACCGGGCGCCAAGACGCTGCTCACCGGAAGCCACTACGACACGGTGCGCAACGCCGGGAAATACGATGGTCGACTGGGCATTTTTGTGCCCTTGGCCTGCGTGCGCGAGCTGCATCGTCAGGGCAGGCGGCTCCCCTTTCACATCGAGCTGGTCGCCTTTGCCGAAGAGGAAGGCCAGCGCTACAAGGCCACCTTCCTGGGTTCGGGCGCGCTGACCGGTCATTTCAACCCGGCCTGGCTGGACCAGGCAGACGCTGAAGGCGTGACCATGCGGGATGCCATGCAGCAGGCAGGCCTGTGTGTGGCCGACATCGCCACGCTCAAGCGTGACCCGCAGCGCTACCTTGGATTCGTCGAAGTCCACATTGAGCAGGGGCCGGTGCTGAACGAACTGGACCTGCCACTGGGCATCGTCACCTCCATCAACGGCGGCGTGCGCTACCAATGCGAAGTCCGTGGCACAGCCAGCCATGCCGGCACCACGCCCATGAACCGGCGCCAGGACGCTGCCGCTGCCGTGGCCGAGCTACTCTTGTATGTGGAGCAGCGCGCGGCGCAGGACGTCGGCTCGGTGGGGACCGTTGGCATCCTGAACGTGCCCAACGGGTCCACCAATGTGGTCCCAGGATGCTGTCAGTTCACGCTGGACCTGCGGGCGCCCACCGATGGGCAGCGCAACGCCCTGGCGGCTGATGTGCTGGCTCGCCTGAAGTCCATTTGCGAGCGCAGAAAGGTGCGCTTTCATGCCGAAGAAACCATGCGCGCTGCGGCAGCGCCCAGTGCACCGCAGTGGCAACAGCGCTGGGAGAGGGCACTCGATACGCTGGGCCTGCCGCTCCACCGCATGCCCAGCGGGGCCGGCCACGACGCGATGAAACTGCACGAGATCATGCCGCAGGCGATGCTCTTTGTGCGCGGACAAAACGCGGGCATCAGCCACAACCCGCTCGAGTCCAGCACCAGCGATGACATGCAACTGGCGGTCCAGGCGACCGCGTTACTTTTCCAACAACTTGCGGACGAACTGACATGAGCGACTACCAACAACTTGACAGCTGGATCGACGCCCACTTTGACGAGCAGGTTCGCTTTCTGCAAGAACTTGTGCGCGTGCCGACCGATACGCCACCCGGCAACAACGCGCCACACGCCGAGCGTCTCGCAGAACTGCTCACGAGCTTCGGTTACGACGCAGAGAAATACCCGGTGCCGACAGACGAGGTCAAAGCTTACGGCCTTCAGTCGCTCACCAACCTGATCGTGCGCCGCCCCTACGGGCAGGGACCGACGATTGCTCTCAACGCCCACGGCGATGTGGTTCCCCCCGGCGAAGGCTGGAGCAAGAACCCTTATGGCGGCGAGATCGAGAACGACAAGATGTACGGGCGTGCCACGGCGGTCAGTAAGGGCGACATGTCCAGCTTCACCTTTGCTGTGCGCGCCCTGGAGTCGCTGGGTCTGTCACTCAAAGGTGGTGTCGAACTGCATTTCACCTATGACGAAGAATTTGGCGGTGTGAAGGGTCCTGGCTGGCTGCTCGCCAAGGGGCTGACCCAACCCGACCTGATGATTGCCGCTGGTTTTAGCTACCAGGTGGTCACGGCCCACAACGGCTGCCTGCAACTGGAGGTCACCGTCAACGGCAAGTCAGGTCATGCGGCTGTGCCCGACACCGGCATTGATGCGCTGCAAGCGGCAGTGCAGATCATGAACGCGTTGTACGCCCAGAATGCGCTGTACAAATCAGTGAGGTCGCAGGTGCAAGGCATCACCCACCCCTATCTGAACATTGGCCAGATTGCGGGTGGCACCAACACCAACGTGATCCCCGGTCGGGTCTGCTTCAAGCTTGATCGGCGCATGATTCCCGAAGAGAACCCAGGTGAGGTCGAGGCTCGCATTCGTCAGGTCATCGCTGACGCTGTGCAGGACTTTGCCATGCAAAGCGGCAAGACGGTCGACGTTCAGGTGCAACGCATTCTGATGTGCCACGCCATGCGGCCGCTGCCTGGCAACAAGCCCCTGGTTGATGCCCTCGTCAAGCATGCCAGCGAATTGTTCGGCGAGCCCATTCCCGCTTTGGGCACACCGCTGTACACCGACGTTCGCCTTTATGCCGAGCGCGGCATTCCTGGCGTGATTTATGGCGCGGGTCCACGCACGGTGGCCGAGTCGAACGCCAAGCGCGCCGACGAACACCTCGATCTGCAAGACCTAAGGCGTGCCACCAAAGTCGTGGCCAGAACTTTGCTGGACTTGCTCCGATGAGGCTCCAGTGCGGTTGCAGCGCGGGTTAACCCCTGTTCTTGTCCCTATCCAAAGGGTTTGGGTTTGTCTACAGTTCCCGTCGGCATAGTCGCACGCCCCGGTGTGCGGCGGGCACGGCGCTGCTGATCAGGCCGGCGCCAATCCATAGCAGAGGGGCCACGCCGAGTGGTCCAACGGCCAGGCCGAAGGCGATCGGCACCCACACCGATGAGGCGTTGCCAATCAGTGAGCGCAAGCCGAGCGCCTCGCCACCGCGCCCAGGGGGTGCTGCGGCATGCAGCAAGGAGAGCATATTGGGCTGGCTCAGTCCAATCGAGCCGCCGAACAGAAAGCCCATCAGCATGAAGGCGATGGCCAGGCTGGCCCACGGCAGCACGACGAATACCAGGGCGATCATGATCATCGCGGCGCGCATGATCTCCCACTCGCGAACGCGTGTTGACAGCCAGGGCATCAGCGCGCGGCTGACAAAAGTGCCGAGAGCGAAAAGCGAAAACACCGTGCCGATGATGGAAGCCGAAAACCCAAGGCGCGTGCCCAGCACCGGCAGCATGACGATGAACAGATCCCAGCAGCACGACAGCGTCATGCTGGCGTAGTAAATGCGGCGCAGCTCGGGCTTAGCCAACAGGTCATGCCAGGCAGGTGTCTTTGACTCGTCCGCAGCAGATGCTTGAGCTTTCGGTGCAGCCGGGAGGCTCACCAGTTTTTGGAATACCAGCCAGCAGGCGACACAGGTGAAGAGGGCCATGGTGGCAAAGGCGGCCCGAAAGCCGGCGTGGTCAATCAGCAGGCCTGAGATGAACGGGCCTAGAGCGCTGGAGGCCGAATGGCCCAGCGCATACCAGCCGAAGTTGCGCAGGCGCTGCTCGCCTGACTGGCCATGTGCCATGGCGCCCACGGTGTGCTGGCCGGCCACCGACATGGCGTTGAAACCAAAACCGATCAGCACCGCCATCACAAAGAGCGAGGG
>CAYHDD010000231.1:0-5559 GCA_964355195.1 uncultured Rhodoferax sp.
CCTGGATCAGCAGCCAGAACGCGCAAGGCGTGGTCAACCTCGCCCCTTTCAGCTTCTTCAACGCCGTCGGCAGCGACCCGCTGTATGTGGTGGTGAGCGTTGGTCACAATGCCGACGGCACCCTCAAAGACACTGCAGCCAACATTCAGTGCGGCGCTGAGTTTGTTGTCAACATGGTCACTGAAGAGCTGTTGGATGCCATGAACCTTTCGGCGGCCGACTTTCCACCATCACACAGCGAAATGCAGGCGCTGGGCCTGGCTAGTGCGCCGAGCTTGCGCGTGAAGCCACCACGCGTGGCACAGTCCCAGGTCAGTCTTGAATGCAAGCTCTTCAGCGCTCAGGCGCTTGGGGCCAATACCCTCTTTATCGGCGAGGTTGTCATGTTCCATGTTGCCGATGATTTGCTCGGACCCCGAATGCACGTCAATAACTTTGCCCCGATCGGACGACTCGGCTCGCCGAGCGCCTATTGCCGAACGACGGACCGCTTTGAGGCGGCGCGCCTGTCCTACGCACAGTGGCTGGCGCAGAGTGAGCCGCGCGACGCCAGCGCGTAAGGGCCGGAAATCGAACAAATTTTCCAAAAGAAGTGGGGGATTTCCAAGATGGCGCTAAAGGTTGATAATTCGCGAAACGGTCATCCTTGAACTCACAGTTATGAACGCCCTCCTGGATTTACTTCCGCTAGCAGCCCTGGCTGCTGCTGTCGGCATATCGTTCCTGGTGAATCTCCTGGTGCTGGTCACATTGCCCCGGCACCAGCACCTGAGTCTGGACAGCACCTTTGGTCCGCAAAAGAATCACGAGCAACCGACGCCGCGCGTTGGCGGGGTGGGCATATTTGCGGGCGCGCTGGTGGGCTGTGTGCTGGCTTACCCCGCTTGTTTTAGTCTGATCGGGCCACTGCTGCTGGCCGGCTTGCCGGCCTTTGCGTCTGGTTTAGCTGAAGATTTGACCAAGCGCGTCAGCGTGCGCACCAGACTATGGGCCACATTGAGCTGCGGGGTGTTGGGCTACCTCATCACGGGTTACTCGATTACCGATGTCAACGTGCCCGGCTTTGACTGGCTGCTGAGTTTCAGTCTTCTGTCGGTCATCTTCACTGCTTTTGCGGTTGGTGGCGTGGCCAATGCCCTGAACATCATCGACGGCATGAACGGCCTGGCGAGCGGCGTGGTGATCACCGTATTGTTGGGTTTCGCCGTGATGTGCCACGGCCTGGGCGATTTTGACCTGATGTTGACCTGCTGCATCCTGTCAGCCTCAGTGGCCGGGTTTTTCCTGATCAACTGGCCTCTGGGCAAGATATTTCTGGGTGATGGTGGAGCCTGTTTCCTGGGTTTTGCGCTGGCCTGGGTGGCGGTGCTGCTGCTGGCACGACACGCCGAGGTGTCGGCCTGGGCGCCCCTGCTGGCCTGCGGCTTTCCGGTTCTTGAGGTCTTGTTCAGCATGTTGCGGCGTCGGCGCCGCAGTCAAAAGGTGGGCGACCCCGACTGCCTGCATTTGCACAGTCTGGTGCACCGCCGTCTGGCGCCGCGCCTGTTGCCCGGTGCCAGTTCACTGGCACATAACTCGATCACCGGCGTGCTGGTGGGGTGTGGCGCGTTGTTGCCGGTTTGTATGGCTGTACGTTGGGCCACCGATACGCCCATGCTGGTGCTCGGATTTGCCCTGTGCGCCCTGATCTACTCAGCCAGCTATGCCCGCCTGACCCAGTTCCGCTGGTGCTTTGGGGCTCTGACCTTGCGGCGAGCGGTGGACATCAATATCTAATCTTGCGGGACAGACCGCAGCCACACGCAGTGTGGCAAGCTCTGTCCTCAACTGGAGACGTGCTGTCGGCGGTTCGCCAGCTCTGTCCCCAACTCGAAACGGGATGTTGGATGTCCGGGGGCGCCGGTTGCGGGTGGAGGTTCTTTACCAATCCTCTTTCACCGCCAGCACGGCATCCTGACTTGCGGCTGCCCGGCCCGCCAGCCAGGCGGTGACGGTGCCGGCCAGCATCACGCTCAGACACAACGCCGCCAGGCGCAGCCAGGGTGGTGCGAGATCCATGGTCCAGTGGAAACTTTGCGGGTTCACGACGTGCACCAGAATCACGGACACCGCCAGGCCCAATGCAAGGCCCGCAATCGCGCCCAGGGTGGTCCAGGCGGCACCCTCGGCAGCGACTACCGTCAGAATTTGTCTTCGCGTCAGCCCCAGGTGCGCCAGCAGACCAAATTCCTTGCGTCGCGCCAGCACCTGGGCACTGAAGCTGGCGGCAACGCCAAACAGGCCGATACCAATCGCCACCGCCTGCAACCAGTAGGTGACGGCAAAGCTGCGGTCGAAAATCTTCAGCGAGGTGGCTCGTATCTGGCTCGTTGTGCCAAATTCGAGCAACTGGCCGCTGCCCGGCTGCTGCGCGTCGGCCAAGGCACGCAGCGCCCGCTGGACCGATTGCGGCTGTGTCGGGTCGTCAAGCCAGAAGGCCAGGTCATTGGCGCGCCGGTCGCCGCTGAGTTGTTCAAAAATCTGCTTGTCGATGGCAATCGCGCCGCCCTGATGGGCATAGTCGCGCCAGACGCCGGCGACAAAGAATGAAGCCGGTGCGCCCGGTGCGGCGCGCGCCAGCGTTGACAGTGCCGTTGCCAACGGCGTGAATACCGAGCCGGGACGCGCGCCGTGTAAGTCAACCACCGCTTCGCTGACGTAGATGGCCACCTGGCCGGGAGGTGTCGGCAGCGGCTCCGACAGCAGCGGCAGGCTGCGTTTCGGCTCGCCTATTTCGCGTGCCATCAAGACCACCGGCGCTCGCTCAGGCGCCAGTTGCAGCGGCAGCAGGCGCTGCGCCTGTACGCGCTGGACACCGCCCACCTTGCTGGCGGCCTGTACAAACTCGGCTCTGAAGTAGGCGCTGTCGCCAGCGCTGGAGTGGCGCGCACTGCGCAGGTACAGATCGGCCGGCAAGACATGGTCCAGCCACTGCGTCATGGATTCCCGAAAACTGGTGACCATCACGGTCAGTGCCACGGCCAGGCTGAGGGCCGCCACGACACCGCTCACCGCCACTGCCGCGCTGGCGCGCACCCGGCGTGCACGCTCGATCGCCAGCAAGGGCAGGGGTCGGCGCCAGATTCGTGGCGCGAGCTGGTCCAGCAGACGTCCGATCAGCCAGGGCAGGGCCGTGATGCCGCCCAGCAGCAGCAGGGCAATCGACAGGTAGGCCGCCAGCGCCAACCCGTCAATGGCGGGTGCCAGAGCTAGCAGGGCACTGCTGACCAGCAGACCGAGGCTCAACCAGTGCCTGCCGGGCCGGTCGTGGCCAACGTCGAGGCCTTTGAGCGCCAGCGCCGGTGCCAGCCGCTGCGCCTGACGCGCTGGCCACCAGCCGCCCACCAGCGCCGCTGTCACGCCGAGCAGGGCGTAAGCCGTCGTCGTCAGGACATCCCATTGCAGCTCTGGCGCGACACCGGAGAAGTAACCGCCGCCAAGGTCGCCGCCCAGGACACGCAAGGCCAGCGTAGCCATCAGGGCGCCAGTGACCAGACCGGCCAGACTGCCGACCGCTCCCAATGCCAGGGATTCCCAAAGCACCAGCGCCAGGCGCGCGCGCGCGCTCAGGCCCAGCACGCCGAGCAAGGCAAACTGTTGGCTGCGTTTGGCCACACTCAGGGATAGCACCGAAAACACCAGAAAGGCGCCCGTGAAGAGGGCCATCAAGGCCAGCACGCCGAGGTTGACGCGGTAGGCGCGCGACAGGTTGCTGATCTGCGCCAGGGTGTCGCCGGGCGCGGTCAGCCTGAGGTCAGGCGGCCAATCCGGTGCATCCTGCAATCTCTGGGACCAGGCGATGCCGTCAACACCGGGCCTCAGACGCAGATCGAGGCGCGTGAGGTGGCCCTGCTTGCCCAGCAACTCCTGCGCCGCGCCGATGTCCATCACCGCCAGCGCGCTGCCACTGGCACCTACGCTGCCAGCAACACTCACCGCGCGAAGTTGCAGGGCGCTTTGAATTTGCAGGTGGTCGCCGGGCAAGCGCTGGCGCGCTGTGGCGTTGAGAAACACCTGGCCGGGTGCCAGCAGTGCCAGCCGGTCGACCCCGGCTGCCGGTCGCGGCAACAGCGCCGGCGCTACCGGCGCTACCAGCAGAGGGTCGATGCCGATCACCCGCAGGGCCACGCGTTCGGCGTCGGCGCTCAGGGCATAGGTGCTGACTTCCAGCACTGGTGAGGCCCATGCCACCTCCGGTTGACGCGCGATGCGTTCATACCAGGCCTCGTCAAAACTGCCTTGCATGGCGCGCAGTTCAAGATCGGGCTGGCCACCCACGGCACGCACCGCATTGGAGAACTCGCTGAGTGCGGAGGCGTTGATCAAATGCACCGCAAACGCCAAGGCCACCCCCAGCAGTACCGCCAGCACGGCTGCCGCGTTGCGCCACGGGTGATGGTGCAACTCCTGCCAGGAAAAGATTTTGAGCAAGGCAAACATGGTGATGTGCCACCAGTGTAGGCGTCCGTCGGGGACTCAAGTGCGATCAGTCAACAATGGAATGACGAAGCAACTTTGCTCCGGCAGCGCGACCCAGGCCAGCGCTTCGCCAGGGTGCAGCAAAGCGGCCTGGTGTTCGGTCGCCAATTTCAGAGCATCGGCCGTGCTTCCACGCAAAAAGAGGAAGCGCATGCTGCGTGCCTGCCGCAACAGCTTGAACTCTGCCTGCGGCCAGTGCGTGGGCAGACAGGGGTTGAAGGACAGGGTTTGCGCCTCTTGCGTCAGGCCAAAGATGGACTCGATGGCGGCGCGGTGCATCCAGGCGGCGGCGCCGGTGTACCAACTCCAGCCACCACGCCCGACGAAGGGCGGCTGGCTGTAGGTATCACCGGCCATCACGTAAGGTTCGACCAGGTAAGCCGGTCCGCGCGTTGGGTGTTGCGAGCGGTGTGCCGGACTGAGGTAGGTGAAATAGCGGTAGACCTTGTCGCCATCCTGCTCGTCCGGGTCGTTTCGGGTCAGCTCGGCCTGGGCCATCACCGCCCAGACGCCGGCGTGCGCGTACTGACCACCATTTTCGCGCACACCCGCTGGATAGGCCTGGATGTAGCCGGCGTTTGGTTTGGCATGCCGCAGAGGCGGCGCGATGAGCTTGATCAGGCCGGCCTCGGGGTCTACCAGCTGGTCTTCGAGCGCGGCCATGGCCAGACGCTGGAGTTTGAGTGAAGCGGCACCTGAGAGCACCGCCCAGGCCTGCGCAATCAAGTCGATACACGCCTCCGGATTGGCGAGCGAGCCGAGGACCTCGCCGCTGTCAAAAAAAGCGCGGCGGAACCACCGCCCGTCCCAGGCGACACCGCGCAGGGCGTGGCGCCAGCCTTGGGCGGCGCTCTCCCAGTGGGCGGCGCGCGTGGTTTGCCCGCGTTCGCGCGCAAGCGGCGCGAAATCAGCCACCACACGGCAAAGAAACCAGCCCAGCCAGACCGACTCACCGCGCCCCTGGTGGCCAACCCGATTCATGCCATCGTTCCAGTCGCCGCAGCCCATCAGCGGCAAACCGTGGGCGCCGACGCGCAGGCT
>CAYHDD010000232.1:0-5548 GCA_964355195.1 uncultured Rhodoferax sp.
TGGCTGCAGTTTATCAAGCCCTGATACAACCGAATCAATGCGTCGGACAATACAGAAATCTGATGACCTGTCCACTGGTATAAAGCTACTACCCAAGCTTCAGACTTCCTTGACACAAGACTACTAGCAACAAGAGTAGCCCCGCATCATTTCCCTCCTCGGGCCAGTGTTTGACACTCGACTCATCGCTGCAACTGCTCAGCGACCGCAAATTCTCCGAGGTTTTGGTTAGCACTTTTGGTGACTCATCCATCGGTGCTGAATTTGCAGGCAACTTGAATTGAAGTCGAAAGGAATCATCATGAAGTTCAATCGTCTATTCGCCATAGTGGCCTTGCCATTGGCCAGTGTGGGTACCAGTTTTGCCAACGATTACGACCTGCCCGTCTATGCCACTAGCTACCAGGCGTTCGGCTACGCCCCGCACAATAATTCCTCAAGTTCTACAGATGGCACATTCAGTGACACGTTCACGATCACGACGGCAGCGCCGGAGCGGCTACAGATCGTGGGCTATAACGGCGTCAGTGGACTGACCGTCCAATGGTCGGGGGGTGGTACTTCGTTCTCTGCCGGCTTGCCCGACGTGTTCGCACCGGCGGCTTGGTTAGGAAACTCCGTGTGGGTTCTCAATGGTGAAGTTGCCAGTGCGAATACGCCCTACACACTGACCATTTCCGGGAAGGTTACCAACTGGTACGGTACTGAAAGCAACCCCAACTGGATCGGAGACTACCAGTTGGGTTTTGGAGGGCCCATTGTGGCCGCTGTACCCGAACCGGAAACCTACGCCATGCTGCTTGCGGGTCTGGGCATGATGGCCGTCGCGGTACGCAGTCGCCGGGGGCTGTCGCCAGAGAGCAGCGGAGCGAGCGCTACCGCACTGACCTGTCCACAACAGTCCATGGTGTAACTGGGGTAACAGACAACATCAGCGCCACCGGTTTCTACCTATTGCAAGACCATCAATGTGAAGTCAGTTCCCGTATCGACTTCTCGGTTGACCTTGTCACACGGCACGTCAAACTGAAACTGTGCTGTGAGGGTGAAGTGGTCCGTGTGGACCGGGTTGACAACCGGTTCGGTATCGCCGTCAAGGAGAGTGACCACTTGCCTGCCGTCTTCCATCTGCTGCTACTATTCTCCTGCCATGTTTATGAAATTCTTTGGACGAGGAGTCTCGAGACGCGACGGACCAGCGTTCGCAGACACCATTATGGAGAGACGGGAGGAGCCGCGCCCCGCGCGGATTGCAAGAGAAGATGAAGCGGGACTGCTAGACACCAACCCGCATTTCGTTGCTATCAATACCGCCTTCCCTCATATTGGAAAGAATCTCAAAGTCTATTGGGGGCACCAGGAATTTGTGAGCTATGTGCGCAATTTGCTTCATGACAACCGTGGCTACTCCCGAAAGGGCTTTCCTTTGGAAGTCTTGATGGAGCTCCAAAGTCTTTCGGATGCACATGATGTAGCGTATCCGCACATCCGTCCCAAAGACAGACTTTGGTCTCCAGTGCAAAGCCGTTGACGCCAGCTCAACCCGCTGTTGGCTGAGCCCCAATCACAAACAGCAACAGATCGGAAGGCCATTCGCGCAATGGCTTGAAAATCGCACTTCCGGTCACCTGCCCTTCGTGACCTTTGACTTGCGCTGCTGCCGCGGGTCTACAACTTTCTCAATACCCGCCAGATCGAAGCCCTGGAACACAGAGCCTTCCTTTGGAAAGTGACTGGATTTGACGGTGATTTAGACCGCTGTTCCCGCTATTGAAGGCGCGTGAAAAGTGCCAGACTGGCATTGCCATGTGAAGGAGTAGACAAATGCAGAACAGATTTTGGCTAGTGGACGATTTACCGCAACGCAGACTATTCGCAAAACACACACCATTGTCTAGACTGAGCAGGCCATCACCGATCGGCTGGTGGACGATAGGAATGATGGTGCTCATTCTGGCGGTGATGCTGACAGGGTGAGCGCCGCTGGAAGATTCCCCGAAGCCAGAGCGGTTATGGTGGTCGTTGCCATCGGACGCCAACACGTCCTCTTTCGTTGCATACGTGTGCGCGCCAGGTTTCCTTTGCGAGCACTGAAACGCCTTCTTCAAAGTATTTCTTCTGCTTTATACAATTGGGTTTGCGATTCTCGGGTCCGGAGGATGGGGCGGAAATGAGTAGTCTTACTCTTGCAAATGCGCTGCGGCTCAGTTTGCTATGTTTACTGTTTGCAACCACTGCGGGTACGGCTACAACGTACCAGTTCGGCGCTTTGCTTGTCGACGCGCCAAGTCAGGCAACGGTGAACTTTCCAATGGACGGCGCCAAGGGGAGACTGCTAATCACCAACGCCGGCACCAACAAAGCCTTGAGCACCACAGCACCAGGCGCAGGCGTTCCGCCACTGAACATTACGACATTGTGGGCATGGGACAACGCGCAATCCAAATGGTATTTCTACGCACCGAGCCTGGAAGTCATAGGCGGTCCAGAGGGCAACACAACGAACGGCGCAGACACCGACTCCATAGACAGTGATTCTGGTACCGACACAATCACCTACACGATCAGCCGCTCCGATTTCGCTGTAGCGAAGACAAGTATTGGTTTCACCGTGACCGACAACACCGGAGTCAACGGTATTGATACCCTGCAAAACGTCGAACGACTCAAGTTCTCCGATGGTGGCCTTGCACTGGACCTAGGTGCCACGCAGTTCGCTGGAGAAACCGCACTGTTACTCGGCGCTGTGCTACCCGGACGATTGGTCTGCGATGCTTCCACGCAAGCCCTGCTTTAGCTTTCACAATATAGGCTGCCATGAAACTTCTTGCAATTTTCCTGAGCTCATTAATGCTGGTTGCTTGCGGGGGCGGCGGCGAAACCGCATCAGTTACCGCGCAAAATAGCGTCCCACGACCTGCTGTCAATGCCGCGCGAGTTTCCGGCGCCGGTGGCGTCGCTGTCCACATGTACCAGGCACTGTACGGCATGGCGCCCAGCTATGCATCGCTCAACAACTACACCATTCAGGCCAGTGCCGATGCACCCGCATTCGCCAAGAACCTGACGGCCGCATTTGCCACCACCAGCGACACCGCACTGGCCAAGCTTCTATTGGCCAATCTGGGGATAACCGCCAGCACCGTGCCTGCCGTCAATCTGCAGGGCCAAAGCGAATATGGGTTGCTGCTTGACGCATTGACGCAGTTGTTTGGGTACTACGGTACTACTGCTCGCGGCCAGATCATTCTGAACGTGACCAACCTGCTGGTCGATCTGGAAAACGACGCGACCTATGGCGGCGCTGCCATTGCCTACAACAAGCAGGCATGGGCCAACTTCGCTTACGGAACCAATCCAGTCAACACCCTTGCTGCCGTGGCTCTGCCAAACAACGAGACGATCACTGTGCAGCCCAGCGGCAGCGCCCAGAGCATGACCGCGGGTGGCGTCACTGTTACCGTTCCAGGCAGTCTTCTTACAAACGCTGCAACGTTGACAGTAGCCACCAGCACCAAAATGCCGCAATTGCCGGCACTGGCATCCGAGGCCAAAGTCCTTGACACGTTTGATATCACACTGGGCAATTCGGCAACTTTCGATCAACAACTCAGCCTGGGAATTCCCTATAACACCGCCAACCTGGATCCTGGTGTCGCCGAAGGAAAGAACCTTTGGGTTGCGTATTGGAATGAACAAGATAGCGTCTGGATGCCACAGCGCGCCGAAATTGATACATCGCGCAAACTCATCGTGGTCGGCACAGACCACTTGAGCACCTGGAGCGACTACGTTTTGTGGGGCTACCTGTCGGTCTCATCCGCTGATGGCCAGTACGAGGTCTGGTTCAACCCCAACCACGCCCAGCCGCGCACCGACGTGCCGGCCGGATACACCATGAGGGATTTGGCCACTGAAGTCTTGACGGACCTGAAAACAGCGCGGGAAGCGTACGAAGCCGCCGGGTTCACGCCTCTGGGTTACAAAGTGAAAGCGGTTTTGGTCAACGAGACCAGTCAAAGACGCAGCGTATCGGGAGAAATCTGGTTGGACCGGCGTGAAATGACCTCATTGAAAAAAGTCCGCAACGATACCGCGCACGAAATGTTCCACGCCTTTCAGGGCAGGTACTTTAGTGTCTTTAACATGAAGAACAAGGTCTGGTGGATTGAGGGCACACCCGATTACGCCGCCGCCATGGTCGCCTGGAATGGGGCTCTGGCGCTTGACCCCCTTGACCCCAACTACTTTGACGATTCTGTTTTCTTGAATCTGGATACACATGGGTACCAGATGAATCAATTCATTCACTACCTGGTCACGCGTCGAAATGCCAGTTTCAAGGCAATGTGGGATGCAGTTGCCACGAACTCTGGTTTTGGTGACAGTGGCTCCTTGGCGTTTCAGAACTACGTGAGCACAGCGGCCGGAAAACCATTTGCCTCAGTGTGGGCAGATTATGTTGACTACGCGATCTTCAGCGCGAGTTCGCCCATGCCCCTTGGCGTAACCAAAATGGGCACACTCAAACTGACAGACTCTGCCAGCCAAGGTAGCAGCACTGTCTCCGTACCCAGCTACGCGGCTCATATCGTCGGTGTGAATGTTGTAGCAGCTACAGGAATGCAGAGTCGAATCGTTAAAGTTTCAGCCGTGGGCCTGACGACTGGTCCCACGGTCGAAATATGGCAGTTGCAGGGTGTCACGACTGCAACTGGGGTTTTGAAAAAAGTATTGGTGTCTGATAGCGACTCTGCCACCTTTGACCTGGCGGCCACCGACAGCCTGTACGCCGTAGTGATCAACACCACGGCAATCAGTCAAAACGTGTCCGTGACAGCCGCCACGAGTGCTCGCCTGATCAACAAAGGCAACGGCACAATTTACGACACTGTCAGCAACCTGACGTGGTTGATGTATGCCGATTGTTTTGGACAGCTCGTTTCCTGGGATAGTGCATTTGCAAAAGCAAACACGTTGGTCAGTGGCCAATGCCAGCTAACCGACGGCAGCAAGGCGGGCGATTGGCATCTTCCGACCAGTACCGAACTTAGTACCCTTGCCGCGTACAACGAGACGAGCCTCACGGCAGCCGGTTTTATGTTTACACACATTCCATGGTTTTCTGGCCTGACAGTTGCCAAAATGTTCTGGTCGTCGACCACTTATGCAAGCGATGCAAACCGCGCATGGTATTGGAGCTTGTACGACAACAGAGCGCATACCAATACCAAAAATTTTCAAGCTGCTGTATGGCCAGTTCGTTCTGGACAGTAGCGCTGCAATTCTTGGTTGTCCATGATGGATGAACAAGCCGATATTCCAACCGACAAGCCGAACCAACGGCACCCACCGACCCGGGCCTGAAAAGACTCTCCAAACCACCCGACGCAATCGACGCGCCCGACGCCAGCCGTACCCGCACCGGATTCAGTTGGCCACAAGTGTTCTGGTTCCAGAAAAGCAAAAGCCCCACGAAGAACGTAGGGCCTGCACGTATGCCACATTTCTGCAGCTATCGTCGTTACTTGGCAGTAACGTGAACCGG
>CAYHDD010000233.1:0-5521 GCA_964355195.1 uncultured Rhodoferax sp.
GGGGGCTCTACGGTCCGAGTTGCCTTCGCGCAGCACCGGATTGACGGAACTTCCCAGGCACTTTGAGTAACGTGTCTTGAGGGCCTTTTCTTCGTCGGTCTTCGGGTTTTCCGGGAAGTCGGGGATCTTGAAACCGAGGGCCTGCAACTCCTTGATCGCCGCGGTCAACTGCGGCAGCGAGGCACTGATGTTGGGCAACTTGATGATGTTGGTGTCCGCCAGCAGGGTCAGGCGCCCCAGCTCAGCCAGGTTGTTGGGGACCTTTTGTTCGTCTGTCAGGTACTCGGGAAACTCGGCCAGGACGCGCGCCGCCACAGAAATGTCGCTCTTGGCAACTTCGATGCCTGCCGGTGCGGCAAAGGTGCGGATGATCGGCAGAAAAGCACAGGTTGCCAGGGCCGGTGCCTCGTCGGTGATGGTGTAGATGATTTTTGAATTCGTCATGCTTTTCCTTGTGCGTTGTAAGGTCAATTTGTCGATCAAATGTAAGGCATCACGCTGTCGCCAAACTTATGCTCGATCATGAGGTCGGTATTTTGCCGCTTGTTTGCGTGCGTTCCACAAGCCTTCGGCGCTATACAGCAGCAATGCGACCCAGATCAAATAGAAGCCGATGGCGCGCCCCGGCTCAAAGGCCTCGCCGTACAACCAGACGCCCAGCAGCATCTGCAGGATGGGCGAGATGTACTGCAGAAATCCGAGCGTCGCCATCGGGATGCGGCGCGCGCCAGCGGCAAACAACAGCAGCGGAATGGCGGTCAGCGGCCCGGCCAGCAGGAGCCAGCCGATGGTGCCCGGCTTTCCCTGCACCAGAGCGCCCTGCCCGTGCCAGGCCCACCACGCCAGCAGGCCGAGCGCAATTGGCGCCAACAACAGGGTCTCCAGCGCCAGCCCCTCCAGCGCGCCCAGTTTGGCAACCTTTCGCAGCAGACCGTAGATGCCAAAGGTACCGGCCAGCAACAAGGCCACCCAGGGTATCCGCCCGGCCTGGAGCGTGAGCCAGACCACGCCCGCTGCCGCCACCCCAACCGCCAGCCATTGACCCCTGCGTGGGCGTTCATGCAAGAAGACAAACCCGATGGTGACGTTGACCAGGGGCAAGATGAAGTAGCCCAGACTGGAGTCCAGCACATGGGCGTTTTGCACCGCCCACACATAGACCGACCAATTGGCCGACAGGAGCACCGCCGACAGCGTGAACGTCGCCAGCAGGCGCGGCTGGCGGCCGACGTCCAGCAGCCAGGCCCAGCGCCTGAGCACGGTCAGGACGCCGACCAAAAACACCAGCGCCCACAGCGTTCGGTGCACGACCACTTCAAACGCGTCGACTGAGGCAAGCTGCTTGAAAAAGATCGGCATCAGGCCCCAGACCACGTAGGCCAGCGAAGCGTAAAGCACACCAGGGTTCATGCGTGTAGGAGGGTCGGAGGACGGGTTGGTGAGAGTTGGAGCGCAGTGAGGAGTCTAGTGGCAGGCGTCACCCGTCGGCTGAGAAACCGATAATGCACCCCTGTCAACTCGGGGCGCGACATGTTCAACCGCATTTTCGGCAAGAAGGATTCGGCACCGCCGCTGGTCAATTTGCCGCGTGACTTCCCGTCCCTGGACGTGGCCGCTGAAATGCTTACCGCGCCCTCGGCGCTGATGCAGCTCAGTCTGGCCGAGGCGGGTGTCGTCGTGCGCTACATGCGTGCCAAATTCTTTCAGCAAGGGACGGTCTTTATCCGTGAAGGCGATGCCCAGAGCACCGGCTTCATGGCCCTGGTGCTGGACGGTGAGGTGACGGTTGAAAGCATTGTCGTCAGCCGTGTCTCACCGATCACGGTGACGGTCCTGGGCGCCGGCAGCATGCATGGCGAGCTCGGGCTGATCGACGGCCTGCCGCGCTCGGCCTCCTGCACGGCCAGCAGCGACCTGCGCTGTTTGCTTCTGACGCGTGAGGCCATGCTGCAACTCTTGCGCGACGAGCCAGCCATGGGTGCCAAGCTGATGATGGCCATCGCCATGCGAATCGGTGAGAGGCTGCGCGACAATACCGAAAAACTGAAGAAATACGTTCAGCTGACCAAAGCCATGCAGCAGGAAATTGACCGCTTGCTGCCCGAATGACGTAGCGCAACAGGACAAAGGATCTTTCCATGGCCCGTGATCGCCGAGCCGGCAGGCGCTCTGGCAACAATTCAACCCGGATGGCGGTGCTTCTGCTGGTGATTTTCAGCCTGCTTTGGGCGTTTATGCTGGCTTGGTCTGGCTTTGGCAAGCAGAGCCACTACGCGTTTGATCCGTTCGTTTACCTCCGACAGCTGCGACTGATCCAGTTCGATCAGATGCAACGTTCGTATCAGCGTCCGGCTGTGTCGGCCCCAGTCAGCGTGGTGGACATTGACGAGGCTAGCTTGAAGGCCTACGGTCAATGGCCCTGGCCGCGTACACGCATCGCCGAGCTAGTACAACGTTTGCATGTGGCAGGCGCCAAGGTCATTGCCTTTGATGTGCTCCTGACCGAGCCGGACCGCACCTCGCCCAAGGCCATGGCTGAGGTCTGGCAGAACCCACAAGCGAGTGCCTTGCTGAAGCATCTACCGGATCACGACGAGGTCTTGGGGCAGGCGCTGGTCGGGTCGGGCGTGGTGCTGGGAACGCTGTTTTCAGACAGCGGTGCCAAGAAGCCACCCAATGCCACACCAGCCGCCTTGCCAAAATTGCCCTATCGCGTGGTCCTTTATGGACACGACACCCGTGATCGGGCAGTGGCACAGGGTGCACATGAGTTCGGCACCGCTACTTCGGCCGTGCCCTGGTACGCAACGACTGAAAACCCCAGCCTGAGACTACACGGGTTCGATACCGCCGTCTGGCCCTTGCCAGTGCTATCTGCCAGTGCGAGTGGTTTGGGCGCTATCAACTTCATTTCTGACGCGGACAGCGTGGTGCGCCGCGTGCCCCTGCTGATGCGCTTGGGTGAGCAAGTCGTGCCGACTTTGAGTGCCGAAGCCCTGCGCGTTTATCTGGGAGGAAAAGTCCATTTGGTGAATACCACGGCTCAGAGCGTTACCCAGGATGCGGGCATACAGGGTGTGGTCATCGAGGGTAGTAACGGAAAGAAGACGGTGGTACCCACCGACGACAAAGCCGAGATCTGGCTGCACTACAGCGAAGATCGAAGCACTCACTTCATCTCTGCGGCGCAGGTCTTGAATGGCACGGCCGATGACGCTCGGATCAAAGGGAACATTGTGCTGGTAGGAACTTCGGTGCAGGGTCTGTTTGACTTGCGTTACGACCCCTGGGGTGAGCTGATGCCCGGTGTTCGTACGCACGCCATGGCGTTGGAACAAATGCTAACGGGCCAGTACCTGGAACGTCCGAGCGGGTCTAGCGTTGCCGAGGCCTTGCTGCTATTGGCGGGATCCTTGATCGTCGGCTTATATGCCTTGCGCGCGACGGCGCGGCGATCGGCACTGATGGCGCTCGCGCTGCTGGCGCTCTTGTGGGCTGGCGCGTGGTATGCCTATGTCGTGGAGCATGTACTACTCGATACGCTCAATCCGACTTTGGCAATTGTGTTGAGCTTTGGCCTGACCAGCATCGTGCGCCATCTTGCTACCGAGCGGGAACGGCGCTGGGTGCGCAATGCCTTCTCACGCTATGTGTCACCGAACCGGGTTGCACATTTGATGGCCCATCCCGATCAATTGCGGCTTGGCGGTCAGCGCCGGGTGTGCAGTTTTGTCTTCACCGATCTGGTCGGCTTTACGAGTCTGATGGAAAAGACCGACCCGGCTCAGGTGACCAGTCTGCTCAATCAGTACCTGGAAGCCATGCTGGTGATCGTCTTCAAGCACGAAGGCACGCTCGAACGCATCATGGGTGACGCCTTGGCCGTGCTGTTTTCAGCGCCGGTCGAGCAGCCCGATTACCGCCAGCGGGCGCTGGACTGCGCACTGGATATGCACGTTTTTGCTACCGCCTACGCCAGGCGTCTGCAAGCTGAGGGAGTGCCATGGGGCTATACGCGCATCGGCGTACATGGGGGTGAGGTGATCGTTGGCAACTTTGGCGGCAAGACCTTGTTCGACTACCGTGCGCTGGGCGACCCGATCAACACCGCTGCACGGCTGGAGAGTGTCAACAAGCATTTGGGCACGCGTGTTTGCGTGTCAGAGGCAATTGTCGAAGGTTGCCCAGGTTTTGAGGGGCGCACGGTAGGGCGCCTGGTGCTCAAGGGCCGCAGCCAGCCACTGCGCACCTACGAGCCGATAGCCGTGATTGAACCCGAAAAATGTGCCAGCTTGGCGGACTATGCCGCCGCCATGAAGTTGCTGGAGGCTGGCGATGCAACTGGGGCGTTGGCGGCCTTTGCGAGTCTGGCCGAACGTCACCCGCAGGACCCGTTGGCGGTGCTGCACCTGGAGCGTTTGCGCGAAGGCGCGCAGGATGACTTGATTGTGATGAGCGAGAAGTAGGCGCGTTCAGCGGATTGTGATTTCTACGCGGCGGTTCTCGGCTTCGCCACCAGGCTTTGCGGGCACGACCATCTGGCGATTGCCATGCGCCTCGACAGAAATCGATTCGCTGGGGATGCCGAGTTTGATCAATTCGTCGGCCACGGAATTGGCGCGCTGCTTGCCTACCCTTTCATTAGCCTCCACAGTTCCGTTGGAGTCGGCATGCCCGACAACCGAGATGTCGGGTGCCTTGCCAGACCGAGCCGCTTTGAGGAATGTCTCAGCGACGCGTACCAATTGGTCTCGCAAAGCAGGGGGCACTGCGACAACGCCACTTGGAAATAGTAAGGCCGGCATCAGCTCTGGCGGCGGCGGCAGCGCCGCCAGAGCCGCGCCAAAGTCACGCTTCAACTGGTCCTGCATCACAAAGAAGGGCTCCTTGCCGCCATCGAGCGCCGCGCCCCTGAAGGCTTGCGCCAAGACCTGTTCACCCTGCTGGCTCTTTACCGCCACTTGCCCGAGTTTTCCGTCTGGATCGCGCAGCAGCACCACGTAGGAGCCGGTACCCTTGCTGGCACAGCCGCCGAGCAAGCCGAGCAACGTCAAGGCTGCGACGCAAAGTAGGGTCTTTCGTTTGATGCTCATTGCGCGTCCCCCTCAGGGTCTACCTTGACCACAAACTGAGTGCCGCGCACGCCGATCACGCCGGTTGGTGTTTTGACCGAAACGGCATCAGGTTTGAGTTTGGCGATCACGCCCGAAAGGTAGTTGAGCGTGCCCCGAACCATGCGCGTGCTGAGCTTGAGCTGATCCTGCGCCGGGGCGTAAAGGTACTCGTCCACAGTGAGTTCGGTGTCGGGACCGAAGGACATCAGCGTGTTGTCCTTGAACGAGACACCGAGCGAGGCGGCCGGGCCGGTCTGGAGCTTGCTGCCGAGCATGACGGCACTGCCGGGTGTCGCCCTGACGCGCTGTCCGCCGTTACTCACCCAAGCTTCGCCGGTCACATTTTTCACGTAGCCAATCGCCTCGGTCTGGGCTCGTGTAGAAGAAGCCAGAACCAGCAGCATCAA
>CAYHDD010000234.1:0-5516 GCA_964355195.1 uncultured Rhodoferax sp.
GTGATGACGGTGCAGGTAAACAGCGGATTAATGGCGGCGGAGGATGTCGTATCAGGTGAACGGGTGTAATCGACAATGGCTTGCAACTCCTTGGCATTGGGCAGGCGCCAGTCGCTGTGTCCCAGGTAGTTTTCGGCGTTCCTGGTTTGTGCCCAAGCGAGCGCCTCCTGCCAGTTCATGCCCTTGCCACTGTCACCCTTGGTCCACATTTGGCCGGTAGCGCGGTCGGTGACGGTGGAGTCAGCGTTGTCAACGAAATCGTTGACACCATAGGCCGCACCCCTGACAAGGCGCACGTAAAAGGTCTTGTCTCCTGATTCGGGCATGGTCAGGCCGTAGCCCTTGATCCGCCCATCCGCGAAATTCACTCCAAACAGGGTTTCGTCTCCAGGAAAGCCGTACTGCACAGCCATCATGGTTTTGCTCACGTAGAGATTGGCGGAGGCGTACTGTGCATCAAGTAAACGTTCTCCTGCAGCTGCATCACCAAAGCCAAAGCTGAAATAGTTCCGATCAATGAAAGGTGTCAGGGTCGCGGCCGTACTGCCGGGGCCGACATCGGTTCCCATGAAATTTATCAGGGAGTACAACTCCTTGATTGTCGGCAGCCGCCAATCGTTGTAGCCACCGTACTTGGTCGCGTTCAGGACGGTCGGTCTGGCTTGTGTTTGCGTCCAGGTGAACTTGTCTTTTGAGTCGATGGTGCCGTCGCCCGTAGTGTCCGGGCTTTGCTGCCAGGTCAGGCCCGTGATGTTGTCTTTGACTGTCAGGCCATCGGCACTCTTGGCGTAGCTCGGTTGCGTGCCAGCGAACTGGGCATCCTGTCCGTAGAAAGGCTGCGCCTTGGCTGGAGCCGCTATGACGCCAGTTGAATCATAGGTGGCGGCTTGGCCTGTATCGACAGCGGGTGACTTGTCGGCTACTGTCGTCACGACCGTCGTCCCCGTGCTGGTGATGGTTGCCGTGGTGGCATTACTGCTGCCACCGCCGCAGGCGGTGAGCGACATGAGGATGGCTGCGGCAATCGCCGTACAGAAGTTCTTTGTCAATAGCATGGTTGGCTTTCTGGTGTTTACTGCTTGGGTGCGTCTTTGGGCTTGCAAGCCAGTGGCTTGCCCTCTGGCGCCCAGCATGTTCCCGTGACCTTGCCCTGGGGGGAACTAAAGCTGCACTCCTTGCCGCTACTCACCGACTTGCAGGCGTCGAGCGCTTCGGCGGGCGGTTTACGGGGGCCGCCCGTGCCATCGGTCGGTTGTGCAGAAAGGGCGCAGCAGGCGGTCAGCGCTCCGGTAAAAAGTGTCAGGGCGATCAGGCGGCTTGCGAGCGCGCCAGTTTGGTTTGCGGTTTTCATGAGCTAACTCCTTTGGAAGCGGCAAGCACATGCATTGCCGTGCTTGAATTGTGAAAAACCAACATGGAGAAAATATGGACGATCCTCCACAATGCCTCCACAATGGCGGTGCCCAATCGACCACCACCATGCGCCTTCGCCTTGTTCATACCCTGTCCCTGCTGCTGCTCTCCGCCGTGCTGCTGGCGGTGCTGGCCATGGGCGCCGTGACGGCCTGGAATCTGCGCAATGGTTTTGCTGACTACCTTGTTGCGCGCGATGTGGAGCGCCTGGAGCAATTCGCTGCTTTCGTTGGGCAAAGCGCCGAGCAGGCCGGTGGGCTGCAGGCCATGCGAGAGGGTGGGTTGGATATACGAGGTTTGATGGATCAGTTTGCGCTGCGCGAGGGCATTCGACCAAGTCGCCCACCGCCGGGAGAAAGGCCCGGCTTTGGCCCCTTCAGACCACCCCCCGATGGGCGTCCGCCTCACGCCGGGCCCGACGCGTTTGGTGAGCGTGTCTGGATTGTTCAGCTCGACGGCAAACCCCTGTGGGGAGCAGCTCTGACACCCGACAGGGGGGCACTGGTTGAGCGACCCGTGCGTGTGCGTGGCGAGCTCGTTGCGCTGGCGCGCATGTTCAAGCTGCGAGTGGTGTCGGACGACATCGATGCCAAGTTCCTGAACGCGCAGTACGGCGGGATTGTCGGCGTTGCCCTGGCCTTGCTGGTGTTGGCACTGGCCAGTGCCTGGTGGGTGGCCAGGCGCTGGGTGCGCCCGCTGCTCGCGGCGCAAGAGGCAACGCTGCGCATTGCACAGGGCGAGTTCGCGGTTCGACTGAACCCTTCGCGCACCGATGAAATAGGTGACCTGATGCGCAACATCAACGCCATGGCGCAGGCGCTGGCGCAACTCGATGCCCAGCGGCGCCGCTGGATCGCCGACATTTCGCACGAGCTGCGCACACCACTGGCGGTGTTGCGTGGCGAGATCGAGGCGCTGGTTGACGGCGTGCGTCCGCTGCAGCCGGCGGCCATGGTGTCGCTGCGCGAGGAGGTGCTGCACCTGGGCGCGCTGGTGGAAGACCTGCACCTGCTGGCGATGTCCGACCTGAAGGCCTTGCCCTGCTATTTTGAGGAGCAGGATGCGCTGGCACTGGCGCAAAAGGTGCTGCAGCGTTTTGAGCTGCGTGCCCAGCAGTCGGGCCTGTCGCTGCAACTCAATACTCCCCAGCAGGAAGGGGTGCTGGTGCGCTGGGACGGCAGACGCATCGAGCAGTTGCTCGGCAATCTGCTGGACAACAGCCTGCGCTACACGGACGCACCAGGGCGCGTGCGCTTGACACTGCAAAGCGATGCCGGGCAAGTGCTGATGGACCTCGACGACAGCGCGCCCGGCGTGGCGGCAGCTGATGCAGCGCGACTGTTTGAGCCGCTGTACCGTGCCGACGCAGCGCGCAGTCGCCACACGGGTGGCAGCGGGCTGGGGCTGGCGATTTGCCATGCCATCGTGCATGCGCATGGCGGGGCCATCGTTGCCACAGCCTCAGAGCTGGGCGGCCTGCGCATCCGGATCCGCCTGCCGCGCCTGGCCGGGGAGGGCGCATGACAGGCACCGCGTTGCGCCGGGTGCTGGTGGTCGAGGACGACGCCAAGATTGCACAGCTGCTGCTGGACTACCTTCGCAGTGAGGGCTTCGAAGCCAGCGCGGTGGCGGACGGGCAGGTTGCGCTGCGCCAGATTGAAGCGGCGCCGCCTTCGGTCATCGTTTTGGATTTGATGCTGCCCGGGCTCGATGGCATCAGCGTCTGCAAGGCGGTCCGGCGTTTCAGCGAGGTGCCGATCCTGATGCTGACGGCCCGTATCGAAGAGGTGGACCGCCTGCTGGGTCTGGACAGCGGCGCCGATGACTATGTCTGCAAGCCCTTTGGCCCGCGCGAGGTGGTAGCAAGGGTGCGCGCGCTGTTGCGTCGTTCCGAGGGCAGGATGACCGCCGCGCCACAACCCTGGACCATCGACGAGGCTTCGTTCAGGATTTCCTGGCGCGGTCAATGGCTGGCACTGACCCGGGTCGAATTTTTGATGCTGCGCCTGCTGCTGAGCCGGCCGGGCCGCGTGTTCTCGCGCTCGCAGTTGCTCGACAGCGTGCATGACGACCTGCGCGACGTGAGCGACCGCGCCATCGACAGCCACATCAAGAACCTGCGCCGCAAGATCGAAGCCGTGGAGCCCGGCTGCGAATGCATTGCCTCGGTCTATGGGGTCGGCTACCGGTTTGAACTGCCCGTGAGCATCCCGGATCAATCTCCTCAGGGGTCGGGCAGCCAAAGCCGCACCACGACGTGATCTGGCGCGCTGGCTTCGAGCGTCAACCTACCGCCTTGGAGCGTTCTGCAACGCTGCAACGGGCACCCAGCAAGAGTCTTCCAGAACGGACCCGCGATCAAACCTTCGGGCAAACCCCTAGTTACAGCCGGGCACTTGTGTTGATAGGATAGGCAAGAGAAGTTGACTGAATGGTCAACTTCTCGGCAGTCTACCAACACAGGAGTAGCCAGCGTGCCCATCTCTGTTCAGCCCGATGTTCGTCCCGGCCGTTTGAGCGCCGAGGAATACGCCGCCCGCTTTGCCGACGCCAGCCCCCGCCTGACAGCGGCGCAAGCTGTGCTGGAGGCCGAGCGCTGCCTCTACTGCTTCGATGCACCTTGCAGCACCGCCTGCCCGACGCACATCGACGTGCCTTCGTTCATCCGGCGCATTGCCGATGGCAATCTGCGTGGTGCCGCGCGCGCCATCCTCGAAGCCAATCCGCTGGGCGGGATGTGCGCCCGCGTTTGCCCCACCGAAACCCTGTGCGAAGAGGTCTGTGTGCGCAACACGCAAACCGGCCATCCGGTCGCCATCGGGCGGCTGCAACGCCATGCCACCGATGCCTTGATGGAAAGCTCACAGCCGCAAGTCTTCACGCGCGCAGCCCGCACCGGAAAGAGAGTTGCTGCGGTCGGCGCCGGTCCGGCTGGTCTGTCTTGCGCCCACACGCTGGCACGCAAGGGCCATGACGTGGTCATCTTTGACGCCCACGCCAAGCCAGGGGGTCTCAACGAATATGGTTTAGCCAGTTACAAGACCCCGAACAACTTTGCCCAGCGCGAAGTGCAGTGGTTGCTGGGTATCGGCGGCATTGAGCTGCGCAGCGACTGGAAGCTGGAAACTGTTGCGCAGTTTGAAGCTTTGCGGGCCGAGTTTGACGCCGTCTTCATCGGCCTGGGTTTGGCCAGTACGGCTCGACTTGGCGTCAGTGGCGAGGACCTGGAAGGCGTACAGGATGCGGTCGATTTCATCGCCAGGCTGCGCCAGAGCGCCGACCTGTCGAGCCTGCCAATTGGACGCCGCGTGATCGTCATCGGTGGTGGCATGACTGCGGTCGACGCCGCCGTGCAGGCCAAGTTGCTCGGTGCCAAGGTGGTGCACATGGTGTACCGCCGCGGGCCTGAGCAGATGTCGGCTTCCAGGGCCGAGCAGGAATGGGCGCAGACCAACGGCGTCGTGTTACACCACTGGATGGCGCCGGTGGAAATTGTGGGCCAGGACGGTCATGTGAGCGCCGTCCGGTTTGCCGAACAGGCGCTGGTCGATGGCCAGTTGCAGGCCAGCGGTCGTGAAGTCACCTGGGAAGCCGACATGGTCTTCAAGGCCATCGGCCAGCAGCTCGGCAACCCGGTGTTGGCACGGGTCGGCCTCAAGCTGGAGAACGGGCGACTTGCTGCCGACGCGAATGGCCAAACCAGTCTGGACGACGTCTGGGCGGGGGGCGACTGCCGCGCTGGCGGACTGGACCTGACGGTGGAGGCGGTGGCGCATGGCAAGCAGTCGGCGCTGGCGATTCACGCCCAACTGAGCGGCTCCTAAGTTTCGAGGAAGCATCATGGCGAATCTGGAAATCAACTTTGCAGGCATCAAGAGTCCCAACCCGTTCTGGCTGGCCTCGGCGCCACCGACCGACAAGGCCTACAACGTCAACCGCGCCTATGAGGCCGGCTGGGGCGGTGTGGTCTGGAAGACTTTGGGCGAGGCCGGTCCACCGGTGGTCAACGTCAACGGGCCGCGCTATGGCGCCCTGCTGAGCCCCGACCGGCGCCTGCTAGGCTTCAACAATATCGAACGCATCACGGATCGCGACCTCGAAGT
>CAYHDD010000235.1:0-5484 GCA_964355195.1 uncultured Rhodoferax sp.
GAACGCGAAGTGCATCATGGTGCTCGGCACCACCAGCGGCGCTGGGAAAAGTTGGCTCGCCACCGCCTTGTGCCGTCACTACGCGCGCCAGGGTTTCAAAGTGGCGCCCTTCAAGGCGCAGAACATGAGTAACAACGCGCGGGTTGTGGCGTCGGGGGACAGCGCAGTGCATGAAATGACAAGCGTGGGGGCGGAAATCGGAAGCGCGCAGTACTTCCAGGCGCTCGCCGCCAAAGCGGTGCCCGAGGTGCGCATGAACCCGCTGCTGCTCAAGCCCGAGCGCGACACCCACAGCCAGGTGGTGCTGATGGGACAGGTCAGCGCCGAGCTCACCGCCATGCCCTGGCGTGGCCGCAGTCTGAAGGTGTGGCCGCAGATCGTGGCGGCGCTCGATGCCCTGCGTGCCGAGAACGATGTCGTTGTCATCGAGGGCGCGGGTTCGCCGGCGGAAATCAACCTGAGCCAGAGCGACATCGTCAACATGCGCGTGGCGCTGCACTGCAACGCGGCCTGCCTGCTGGTCACCGACATTGATCGCGGCGGTGCCTTTGCCCACTTGTACGGCACCTGGGCGTTGCTGCCCGAAGACGAACGCAAGCTGATCAAGGGTTTTGTGCTCAACAAGTTTCGCGGTGATGCCAGCCTGCTGGCACCGGCGCCCGAGCTGCTGCAGCAGCTCACCGGCGTGCCGACTGTGGCGACGCTGCCGATGTGGTGGCAGCACGGTTTGCCCGAAGAAGACGGCGTCTTTGATGACCGCAGTACGGCCGCTGGACGGGTGACGCGCACGATTGCCGTGGTCGCCTACCCGCGCATCAGCAACCTCGACGAATTCCAGGCGCTCAAGAACATGCCCGGCGTGCGCCTGCAATGGGTGCGCAGCCCGTCGGAACTGGCGGGCCTGACACCGAGCGACTGGATCATCCTGCCGGGCTCCAAACACACCAGCGGCGACCTGACCTGGTTGCGCTCCCAGGAGCTCGACGCCGCCATTGCCCAGCACGCAGGTCAGGGCGGCACAGTTCTCGGCGTTTGCGGCGGCCTGCAAATGCTCGGCGAGGCCCTGATCGACCGGCATGACGTCGATGGCAACGCGCCGGGTCTTGGTCTGTTGCCGCTGGTCACCGTGTTTGAGACGACCAAGCGCGTGCGCCACACGCAAACCTGCTTCGCGCCAAGCCTCAACGGCGCTTGGGCCGCCCTGGCCGGTGTGTCGGTGGCGGGCTACGAAATTCACCAGGGCCAGACGGCGCAGCACCCGGCGATGGCGGCCAAGGGCGATGTCGGGCGCGTCGCCCTGCCGGGCGGGCTGGGTTGGCAAAACAGTGCGGGCAATGTGCTGGGTGTTTACCTGCACGGCCTGTTTGAAGACACTGCCGTGCTGCAGGCCTTGTTTGGCACGCAGACCGGGCAGGCGGTGCCGACGCTGGAGGCAGTCTTCGAGCGCATGGCCGACTTCATCGAACAGCACTTCGAGCCCGGCGTCTTGGCCGGTCTGCTCAAGCCCGACTCAGCGGGCGCCTTATCATTGAAACGGACGCGACCATGAATACGCTACTGCCGACGCTGACCGACATTCGTGACCCGATCCTGACTCAGGCGCTGCAACACAAACTCGACAACAAGACCAAACCACTCGGCTCGCTCGGGCGCCTGGAGGGTCTGGCCTTGCAAATCGGTGGGATTCTGGGCAGCGAAATGCCGCTGCTGGAGCAGCCGCAGATGCTGGTATTTGCCGCTGACCACGGTTTGACGGCGCGTGGCGTTTCAGCCTTTCCGAGTGATGTCAGCTGGCAGATGGTAGAGAACTTCTTGGCCGGTGGTGCGGCGGTGAGCGTGCTGGCGCGCCAGCATGGGATCGCGCTGACGGTGGTTGATTGCGGCGTAAGGCATGACTTTCTGGCCGGTTTGCCCGGGGGGGCAACGCGCCCGGGTTTGCTGGTGCGCAAGATTGACGGTGCCGAGGGCGGCACGGCTGACTCCTCGCAACAAGCGGCCATGACGGCGGCGCAATGCCAGCGGGCGCTACAGAACGGCCGCGACATCGTCAAGACCTTGCCGGGCAATGCCGTGCTGCTCGGCGAGATGGGCATCGGCAATACCTCGGCCGCGTCGCTCTTGCTGGCGCGCCTGGTTGGCCTGGATGTTGCCCAGTGCACCGGTGCTGGGACCGGTCTTGACGCCCCAGCGGTGCTGCGCAAGACGGTGGTACTACGCGAAGTGCTTGCGCTTCATGCGCAGGCGACAGAACCTTTGGAGGCGCTCGCCGCCTTCGGTGGTCTGGAGATTGCGACTATGGTCGGCGCCCTGATGCAGGCGGCGGCCGAGCGCCGCGTGGTCTTGGTGGACGGCTTCATCGCCAGCGCCAGCGCCCTGGTGGCGCATGCCTTGCAGCCGCTGGTATTGCAGCGCTGTGTGTTTGCGCACCGCTCGGGCGAGCGTGGTCATGAGTTCATGTTGCAGTACCTGGGCGTGCAGGCCCTGCTTGACCTCGGTCTGCGCCTGGGTGAAGGCTCAGGCAGTGCGCTGGCCTGGCCGCTGCTGCAGTCAGCCTGCGCCATCCTGCGCGAGATGGCCAGTTTTGAGTCGGCTGGCGTGTCTGGCAAAACGGACAGCAGCAAGGTGCCGCTCTTGTCATGACGCGCTTTGCCCGTCACTTCCTGCTCGCGCTGCAATTCTTTACGCGCATTCCGGTGACGGGACGGCTGGCGCAGTGGGTGGGCTTCAGCCCAGCGCTGCTGCGTGCCAGTGCCGCGCATTTTCCGGGCGTCGGCTGGGTCGTCGGCTTGCTGGTGGCCTCCGTCACCGGGTTGACGCTGGACAGTTTGCCCGGCTCTGCCTACGCGCCTCTGGTGGCGGCAACTCTGGGAACGGTGTTTGGGGTGCTGCTGACAGGTGCTTTCCATGAGGACGGGCTGGCCGATGTGGCCGACGGCCTGGGTGGCAGTGGCGAAGCACCGCGCGCCCTGGAGATCATGAAAGATTCACGCATCGGCGCCTTTGGTGCCATCGCCATCGTGCTCGCACTGCTGCTCAAGATCAGTTTGCTGGCCTTGCTCGGTTCGCTCGACAGCGGCCTGTTGTGCGCGGCGCTGTTTCTGGCGCATGTCGTGTCACGCGGCTGGCCGCTGCTGTTGATCCGGCTGCTACCGCATGTGGGTGACACGGCGCTGTCCAAATCGAAGCCGCTGGCGGACCAGATCAGCCGGGCCAGCCTGGGCGTTGCGCTGCTCTGGAGCCTGCTGGCCTTTGCTGCGGTCACGGTGGCGCAGGAGTCGACGAAATTCATCGTGCAGGGGATCGATCTGCTTGATTTGTTGCCCGCCTTCAGCGCTGCGCTGGGTGCGTCGGCGCTCGCCTTCGGGGCAATGTGGCGCTGGTTGGCACGGCGGCTGGGAGGCTTCACCGGCGACTGCCTGGGTGCGACGCAACAGGTGTGTGAACTGGCCTTCTATCTGGGCCTGGCCTTGGGTCTGTGAAGTTTCAAAAAGCTGCACAAGCATGAAACTCTGGCTCGTTCGTCACGCGCAACCGCTGATCGCACCAGGCGTTTGCTACGGGGCGCTCGACATGGCGGCTGATGCCGAAGCCACCCAGGCAGCGGCGCAAGGCGCCGCCGCTGTTTTGCCGACCGGCGTCGTGCTACAGACATCGCCCTTGCAACGCTGCCAACAACTGGCGCATGAGTTGTGCCGACTGCGCCCCGACCTGAGCGTGCAGACCGAACCCGACCTGGCGGAGATGAACTTTGGCTCGTGGGAGAGTCAGCGCTGGGACGCTATTCCCAAGGAAGCGTTTGATGCCTGGCGCGCCGATTTTGGCAAGCACTTGTTCGGTGGCCAGGAAAGCGTGCACATGCTGCTGCAGCGCGTCGGGCGTGTCTGGGACCAGACGCGGCGCCAGGGCCGAGACGCCGTGTGGGTGAGCCATGCGGGCGTGATTCGGGTGGCGGTTCTGCTGGCGCAGGGCGTGCGCCAGCTTGACAGCGCGGCACAGTGGCCACGCCAGGCACCCGAGTTTGGTCAGTGGCTGGAATTGAAGCTCTGATCAGGGGTTTTCGCCGGCTGCCAGCCGCTGGTTGATGTCGGCAATCACGGCCGGTAGATCGCGCAGGTCATCGATCACGTAATGGGCGCCGCTTTCGGTGATGATCTTTTCTTTGGAGACGCGTTCTTTGGCTTCCAGTTCGGTGGCACTCATTTGCTTGACTGCCGCCCAGCTGTCGGCCACATAGTTGCTCCACTTGGAGACGCCGACGCGCCAGCACAGCGGGGCGCCTTCGCCAGCGCCGGAGACGGTGTCGTCCACCTTGACGGTTCGCCGCATGGCGTTTTGCAGGTTGTAGACGCCCATGCGCTCCAGGTTCTTGATCACCATGTAGGCGGTCGGGCGCGGCATTTCAGTCTCGTCACCGGCGCACGAGGTCTCTGGCACAAAACCCTGCCCGGCGGCGCCGGCCAGCAACAGGTCGAGCATGTCGCGCGTGAAGCCGGTGGTGACGCCAAGCTTGATGCCTTGCTCTTGCATGCCCTTGACGACCTCCGCCACACCGGGCAGCAGATCGTGGTAGCTGCCGGCACGCAGCAGGGCCAGTTGGGTCGGAACAAAATCAGCGAACATGGCAGCCACATCGGACGCGTTGGGCGCGCGGCCGAACTTGGCTGTGAAGCGCTCGCACACGCTTGGGATTTCAGTGATGGCCTTGATGTGCAGGTCTTTGCGCAAGCCCATCGGCTCGCGTGCCTCCGGCATGGAGATCTCCAGGCCGTACTTCTTGAAGACCTCGACGAAGACGATGGCCGGCGCGTCGACGTAGCGGTCCATGGTGGTGCCAGAACAGTCGAGCATCACGTAGCCGACGCTGCGCTCGGTGTTTTCGTTGTCAAACCTTTGTTGTTGCGGCGCAGCGTGGCGAATGTCTTCGGGCACGCGGCCCACCGGTGAAAGCCTGGAAAGTACGGATGCGGTCATTCTCATTCTCCTGTGATGGACAAGGTGCCAGCAGAGCTTGGCGTCGGTGTAATTGTCAATGATAGTTGGTAGATTGTCAACAATCGGCAAAATAACGATATCACAGATAATCGAGTGAGTGCTCGTCAGGCTTGGGCAACTCTCAGGCAAGGCCGAACAAATCGATCCAAGGAGCTAGTCCACGCATGACACTTAGTTGGCCCGTTGTCGCCGCCGTATTGTTCGGCGCCCTGCTGCATGCCAGCTGGAATGCGTTGGTCAAGTCCAGCAGCGACAAGGATCTGGACATGGCCGTGATTCACCTGATCGGCTCCTTTCTGGGCATCCCGCTGGTGGCGCTGGTCGGCTGGCCGGCCCCTGCAGCCTGGCCCTTCATTGCCGCGTCCGTGGTCATTCACATTGGCTACTACCTCGCCCTGACTGGCGCCTATCGGCATGGTGAGCTGGGGCTTACTTACCCGCTGATGCGCGGCGTGGCGCCGCTGCTGGTGGCGCTTTCGGCCACTTTCACCC
>CAYHDD010000236.1:0-5484 GCA_964355195.1 uncultured Rhodoferax sp.
GATGTTGATCGATCCCATGATGCTGGAGGCGCCCAGGATGTGGATCGCAAAGATGCCGGCATCCATGCTCGGCCCCATTTGCAGCGAGAGCGGCGCGTACAGGGTCCAGCCCGCTGCAGGTGCACCGCCGGGCATGAAGAATGAACCGGCCAGCAGGAGGCCCGCCGGAATCAGGAGCCAGAAACTGAAGTTATTCATGCGCGCAAAGGCCATGTCCGGGGCGCCGATCTGCAGCGGAATCATCCAGTTTCCAAAGCCGACGAAGGCCGGCATGATGGCGCCAAACACCATGATCAAACCGTGCATCGTGGTCAGTTGGTTGAACAGTTCCGGGTTAATGAACTGCAGGCCAGGCTGGAACAGTTCGGCACGAATAATCAGCGCCATCACACCACCGAGCATCAGCATGGTCAGACTGAACACCATGTACAGGGTCCCGATGTCCTTGTGATTGGTCGCGTAGACCCAGCGCCGCCAGCCGGTCGGCGCTGCGTCATGATGAGGGTCGTGGGCGGGATGGGCGGGATGGTCTAGAACGGCACTCATCGGATTTCCTTCTTCATTCTTCTATTCGTGTGACGGTCGCTCACCGGCGTGCCGCTGCAACATCAGCCGGCTGAATCAGCTGCCCCGTCTTGTTGGACCAGTTGTTCTTGGTGTAGGTCGCGACTGCGGCCAGATCGGTATCGCTGAGCTGTTTCCACGAAGGCATGCCGAGCGGGACCCGGCCCGTCAGCAAGACTTCGAGCTGCGTCCCCTTGTTTGCGTCCAGTACCACGGCCGAGCCGTCGAGCGGCTTGATCGGACCGGCACCTTTGCCGTTGGGCTGATGACAGGCGACACAATTGGCGGCATAGACCTTTTCGCCACGCTTGACCATGTCTTCTGCGCTCCAGACCTTGGTTGGGTCATCCGCCAGAGCGGCCATCTTCTTCTTTTCGGCCGCTACCCACAGCGAATAGTCCGCCGCCGACACCACCCTGACATGAATGGGCATGTAGGCGTGCTCTTTGCCGCACAGTTGCGCACACTGACCGTGGTAGTCGCCAATCTTTTCGGCGAGAAACCATGTATCGCGCACAAAACCGGGAATGGCAGCCTGCTGGATTCCCAGGGCAGGCACCATCCAGGCATGGATCACGTCATTGGCGGTCGTGATGATGCGGACTTTCTTGTTCACGGGAACGACCAAGGGGTGATCCACCTTGAGAAGGTAATCGTCCACTACCTCGCCCTTCTTCGGTCCGCCGTTGTTGGACATCTCGCGTTGAGCAAGGTCCAGCGCCGAAAGGAAACCAATGCCCTCGCCCTCGCCCTTGAGGTAGTCATAGCCCCATTTCCATTGCATGCCGGTCACCTTGATCGTGAGGTCCGCATTGGTCGTGTCCTTCATGGCGATGACCAGCTTGGTGGCGGGCCATGCCATCAGAATCACAATGATGAAAGGCACCAGCGTCCAGATGATTTCGACCGTCACCGATTCATGAAAATTGGCTGCCTTGTGCCCGACCGACTTGCGATGCTTCCAGATCGAATAGAACATCACGCTGAACACGGCAACAAAGATCACCGTGCACAGGATCATCATCAACCAGTGAAGCCAGGCTTGGCCTTCGGCGATCTTGGTGACGGCCGGCTGCAAGTTCAACTGGTTGACAGCCGGGCCGCCTGGCAGGTCGTTCACTGCCTGCGCTACGGTGAATACCGAGGAAACCGCCCAGGCGCTTGCCGCGAGCAGCATGCCAGTCAATCGATCGAAAATGCGCTTCATCATGTTCTCTTCTTAGTTGCCTCAGACTAGCCAAACTTGACCCGGACAGCAGGTCTCAAGACCGTTCCGCACAACCTGACTCCATTCAAAACGACGCGCGATTGTAGTTCAGGATTCTTCTGCTCACAGCGACACTGCCAGGCGGGCTGTCAAGGGCATTTTTCAAAGCCTGTGCCACTATTTCTTGCGTTGAATCAACGATTCACGCATTTGTGCCAAAGAGAGCACCGTTTCGGTTCTCACACGAAGGCTTGGTGCCGGCTTCAAAGCGTGACCGTAGACGAGCTCGAATGTCAGTTGCAAAGGTTCAGCGGCCAGTGCCTCATGCAGTTGCTCAACCCAGCGCCGCCCGCGAAGGGCCGGGAAGCGCTGCGCATGCAGGTTGCGCCCCAGGCCGCGCAGCTCTTGCAGCAAGCGCTCGGGCGTCTCGAAAGTGAGCGTGACGCGCTCCATGTCCATCACCGGGTCAGAAAAACCTGCTGCCAACAGGCGGTCGCCCCAGTCATGCATGTCGGTAAATTCGTGCGCCGGTGGCGGCCAGCCGAGGGCTCGGTACAGGCTGCGCAGTTCCAGCAGAGTGTCCGGCCCGAGGCAGGAAAACATCAGAAAACCATCAACGGCGAGCGCGCGGTGCCACTGGGCCATCAAGGCGCGCGGTTCATCCGACTGGTGCAGCGCCATGTTCGACCACAGCATCTGGACCGAGCCTTCGGCGGGCAACTCGAAGCGCGTCGGCCTGGCCGTCCAGCGGGCCGGCTGCCACCACGCCGTGCTGAGGGCGCGTACGGCAAATTCGGCGCGCTCCGGCTGCCCCTCAAAGACCACACAAGCAGCCTTCGGGTAGCGCTGCGTGAGGGCAGCATGGGCCTGAAGACCGCCGCGAACCGGCTCCCAATGGGCCCAGCTTTTCGGCTGGAGCTTGATCCAGTCGAGCCGCTGCTGCATGCGCCGGGCCACCTCCTCGTGCAACCAGGGCGAGGCACTGGCCGACATGTTTTGCCAGCGCCGCACGGCGTGAGGATCGATGTGGTTAGCGAGAACATCAGACATGGGGCATGGGTTCGGGTTTCTTCGTCAGAGTATATTGAGTCCATGTTCGCTGCATCCTTCAGGCGCTGGCTGGACGCCCTGCCGAGCCAGTGCCTGGTATGCCACGCCTGGCCGAGTCAAAGCCTGTGCGAGTCCTGCGTGACCCGCTTCGCGCAGCCCCGGCATCGCTGTGCCAGCTGCGCGCTGGCGTTGGCGCCGGGGATTCACCAATGCGGTCAGTGCATCAAGACAGCGCCGCCGCTTGAGCGCTGCCTGGCCGCCGTGTCCTACGAATACCCCTGGTCAAACCTCATCACCGGCTACAAGTTTCGCCAGCAACCCGGACGCGCCGCTGCGTTCTCGCTGTTGTTGCGCAGCGCCCCGTGGGTCGAACCGGCCCTTGAGAGCGCCAGCCTGGTGCTGCCCATGCCACTGTCTGAGGCCCGGCTCAAGCAGCGCGGCTTCAACCAGGCCTTGCTGCTGGCGCGGCGACTCTCACCTGACAAGACCGAGCCACGGCTGCTGCTGCGCCTGACTGACCGTCCGGCGCAGAGCTCCCTCTCGCGCAGTGAACGCATCGTCGGTCTGGAGCACGCCTTTGCCGTCGACCCACTGCGCTACCAACGCGTCAAAGGCGCACACGTGGTACTGCTTGACGACGTCATGACCAGCGGCGCCACGCTCTTCGCGGCGGCCCGCGTGCTGCGCGCGGCGGGCGCCGCCCACATCACGGGCATCGTGATTGCCAGGACGGAGTAGCGCTCTTCTGTGGCGGTCCGGCACGGCGCTCATGCAAGCCCCCACGCTCATACCAGCTCATCACCCCTTTGTGCCGCTGCATCCGGCACCATGCTCAGGTAGTGCTCAAAGTCACTGCGTTTTCCCTTGCTCGCTTCTGCTTTCAGAAAATCAAGTGTCAATACCGATGCCATTTTTTCGGACGCGGCGCTGGCAATGAACTGATTCACAGACACGTCATCGCGTGCCGCCAGTTCCTTGATCTTCTGGTGAACCGAGTTGGGCAAGCGAATGGTTAGAGCGGTCATGGCGATTTCCTCAACAGTTTCAAAAAATCAGCGGGTGTGATGGCATGCACCTTCAATTCCGGCGCACGTCGAAAGTCTTTCAGATTGTGGGTCACGATGTACTGACTCCCCGAGGCCATCGCGCACTCCAGCACCATGTCATCATCGGGATCCCGCAAGAACGGCCGCCACAAAAAGTGCACATCCTGCAAATGCGCCAACGATGCCATATAGCGTAAATACCCAAGCACCCCCTCTACAGAAACGCCATGGGGAATGTGCTCCGGCCTTGTCAAGGCGGACTGCCATTCGGTGTACAACGCAATCGTCAGGACAAAGTCAAAGCGAGGATCTGGCAGCATGGACACGAGCTGATAGCTGGCCCCATGGCGGGATCGCGCAGCGGCCACCAGAACGCAGGTGTCCAGGACAATTTTCACAATGATTCGGTCATACGACTAATTACACGGGTATAACCATAATTGTACTCGCCGGAGCAACTCAACTATCCGGTTTGGAGTTGGTGCCGGTAGCCGGTAGCCGCACGCAGCAAGCTCGAAAACAGCTCTTCGGATGTGAATGGTTTGCCCAGAAAGTCGCTCATGCCGGCATCGAAGCAGCGCGCCCTGTCTTCTGCAAAGACATTGCCGGTCATGGCAATGATGGGGGTCTGCGCGTAACCGGGCAGCTGGCGGATCTGGCGCGTTGCATCGAGTCCGTTCAGCCTTGGCATCTGCATGTCCATCAGAATCGCCGCGTAGCGGGTCTTCTGCGCCAGCGCCACGGCCTGCTGCCCGTCCTGTGCGCTGTCAACCACAAGCCCGACCGCCTGCAACTGCAACTGCGCCACTTCGCGGTTGATGGGCTCGTCGTCAACCAACAAAATATGGCTGCCAGCATAGCCCTGGCGCAGCGCTTCTTCGGCAGCACCTGCTGGCGTGTCAGCCGTCTTGTTCTGCGCAATGCCCTTCCTGAGCCGCGCGGTAAACCAGAAACTGCTGCCCACACCGGGTGTGCTCTGGCCCCCTGCCGTGCCGCCCATCAGCTCAGCCAGGCGCCTGGTGATGGCCAGCCCAAGGCCGGTGCCGCCGTACTCGCGCGTCATGGAGTTGTCAGCCTGTTCGAAGGCATTGAAGAGCCGGGCCATGGCCTCGGGTGCAATTCCAACCCCCGTGTCCTGCACTTCAAAGCGCAGCAGCGCCGAGCTGTCGTCTTCCTGCTCGGTGTCGATCTTCAGCATGACGTCGCCATGACCCGTGAACTTGACGGCGTTGTTGGCGTAATTGAGCAAGGCCTCCTGCAGCCGAGTCGGGTCACCCAGAAGATGGGGCGGCAAGTCCGCGAGTTTGACGAGCAGGCGCAGGCCCTTGGTCTTGACGGGTGCGGACAGAACAGAAACCACATTGCCCAGCACGTCACTGATGGTGACGGGCACTTCTTCCAGCACAAACTTGCCGGCCTCGATCTTGGAGAGGTCCAGGATGTTGTTGATGATGCCCAGCAGGTGTCGGGCCGACGCGTCAATCTTGTCCAGTCGGTCGGCCTGCTTGGGCGATACACCTTCGAGGCGAAGGAGGTTGGCCATGCCAAGGATGCCGTTCATGGGGGTGCGGATTTCGTGGCTCATGTTGGCCAGGAAGGCGCTCTTGGCGACGTTGG
>CAYHDD010000237.1:0-5468 GCA_964355195.1 uncultured Rhodoferax sp.
TCGAAATTCTGTTGCAAGGCGTCGAAGACAAGCATGGCGCAATGCAGGGCGTGTTGAAGCAACAACATCTCGATTTTGCCAGCGCCGGCTACATGGGTGACGATGTGGTCGACCTGCCCGTGTTGCGTGCCTGCGGCTTTTCTGCCAGCGTGCCGAACGGACATGCTCTGGTGCGTCGCCATGTTGATTACGTGACCCGCTGCGCAGCCGGCCAGGGTGCCGTGCGCGAAGTGTGCGAGCTGATACTTGCCGCACAGAACAAGCTCGATCAGGCATTGGCGCCTTACCTTGCCATGCCGCCGACACCGGCCAGAGCATGAAAATCCATAGCGCCAACCTGCTGCCGCTGATGCTGCTGACCTTGCTTGCAGCGCTGACTTTCTGGCTGGAACGCGCCACCGAGGTCGACAAGGCGGGAAACAAGGACAAGATACGCCATGATCCGGATTTCATCGTCACCGCCCTGAACGTGCGCCACTTCAACCGCGACGGCAGCCTCCAGCATGCGCTGCAGGCCAAGGAGATGCTGCATTATCCGGATGACGACAGCACGCATATCACCGAGCCCGCCCTGACTTTTTACGCGCATGCCGAGTCGACCCGGCTCAGTGCGCGCCAGGCCCGGGTCAGCCAGGACGGCAGGCTGATCGAACTCAGCGACAATGTGCGGGTCGTTCGTGCAGCCACGCCGGAGCGTCGGCCATGTCGATTTCAAGCTGTAGCCCTTTGTCGTGCGCCGCCTGAGCGATGATCGAGGCGGTATTCTCGATGATGCTGGAGAGATGGAAGTCGGCACTTTCGAGTTGCATCCGTCCGGCCTCGACCTTGGACAAATCAAGGATGTCGTTGATGAGGGACAACAGGTGCTGGCCCGCTGCGTCTATCTTCTCCAGCCGATCCCGCTGCTGGGGCGTGGCTTCGGCACGCTTCATCAGGTAGGTGAGGCCGATGATGGCGTTCATCGGCGTGCGGATTTCGTGACTCATGTTGGCCAGGAAGGTGCTCTTGGCAACGCTGGCGGCGTCGGCCCGCTGGCGCGCAATGGTCAGCTCGGCGGTGCGGGTATCCACCAGCTCTTCCAGATGGGTCCGATGCAGGTCGAGTTCCTCGCCAAGGCGTTTCTTCTCGGTGATGTCCTCCTTCACCGCCACATAGTGCGTCACCGTCCCGTCGGGCTGGCGCAGCGGCGTGATGATGGCGAACTCGTCATATTCTGTGCTGTCCTTCCTGCGGTTGTGCAAGGCGCCCTTACATGGCTGGCCCTTGCTCAGGGCATCCCACATCGCGACGTAGGTCTCGGGCGGCGTCTTGCCCGAGTTCAGCAGACGCGGGTTCTGTCCGAGCAGTTCCTCGCGGCTGTAGCCGCTCGACTCGACAAAGGCCTGGTTCACGTATTCGATGGCGGCGTGGATATCGGTGATGAGGATGCTCTCCGGGCTTTGCGCTACCACCAGCGACAGTTTGCGCAACTGGTTCTCACTGAGCTTGCGCGCAGTGACATCGCGCACAGTGACCTGCATATGCGGCTTGCCTTGCAGCTCCATTCGGTTCAGGGAGACCTCGGCGGCAAAGGGTGTTCGATCGAGCCGGCAGTGCTGCCACTCGAAAACCTGTGGTCCGACCGTAAAGGCCTGCTTGATCTTCCTGGTCGATTCTTCTGCCGAAGGCCGCCCATCGGGCTGCATTGGTGGTGAGAATTTGCCCGGATCTGAGCCAATGATCTGCTCCCGAGTGCAGCCAAATGTACGCAATGCGGCGGCATTGCAGTCAACCCAACAACCGTCCGCAAGCAGCAAGATGGCATCCGTCGAGGTCTCGAACAAGGCTCGGTATTTCAGTTCGCTCTGGCGCAAGGCGATGGTCGCTGCCTCGGCCGCAGCGCGTGCCGCCACGGCATCTGCCAACAGGTTTTGCGCCGCCAACCGGGCCTTGCGCTGGATTTCTACGGCGGCGGCCTGCTCACCGGTCTGCCGTTGCACGCTCTCGCGTTCCTGGTCCTGCACCCGCTGGCGCTCGCTGATGTCGCGCAAGAATGCACTGAAGAAAACGAGCCCGCCAATCTCCCATTGGCTGAGCGAGAGTTCCAGGGGAAACTCGCTCCCGTCCCGGCGCAGCCCCGTGACTTCAACCGGTTTGCCGATCAGCGTGGGCGCGGCTCCCGCCGCCATTCGGCTCAGACCCGCGCTATGCGCTTGGCGGTACCTTTGTGGAATCAGCATCGTCAGGGGTCGCAGGCTGACCTCGGCCGCCGCGTAGCCGAACATGCGCTCGGCGCTGCGGTTCCAGTCCACGATGTTGCCTGCCTGGTCGCTTGTGACAATCGCGTCTGTGGCGAACTCGGCCAGATGCCGGAACCGTGTTTCTTCACTGAGCAACCGGCTTTCGGCGGCGACTCGCGCGAAGGTGGCCCGGTTCGATGCGAACTGTGCCAAGCAGAGAATGATCAGGCTCAAAACCATGCCAGCCCAGATAACCGCGTAGGCGAAGTCCGACGCGCGTTGATAGGTCAAGCGGGATTCGCGGACCAACTGCTCAAGATCAAGCTGCAGCTGGTCGATTTCGCCACGAAAAGCGCCGGTCAGTTGTGCTTCGTCGCGAATCAGGTCAGGGTCCATACGGGGTGCGACTTGTCGCGCTGCCATCATCCGGTCATACCCCTGCAGCGCCGCCAGCGCCAGCGCCTCGACCCGCTCCAGCCGGGCAGCCTGTAGCGGCTTGTCGACCTTGATCTGGCGCAGCGCCTGCAAGGTTTCCTGAGCATCGGCTATGGAGGCCTGCTGATGTGAGCGCATCGCTTCGTCGCCCGTGAGGGCGTAGCCACGCGTGCGGCTTTGGGCCTCGAACACACGGCCGTCCAGGTCCGAGACTGCATGCAACATCGTTTCGAATTGCCTCGTGTGGTCGTTGCTGCGAACCAGCAGATTCTGGATCCGCGTGGTGGTGAGGCCCACGATCACGATCAAGCCCAGTCCAATGCCAAAGGCGAGCGTGTTGCTCCCGCGCAGGCTCCAGCGCGACTGCGATTCCCGCCACCCGGCCAGGGTAGCGTCAGCCCCCAGAGCGGCAAACAGGATCGCGGTGTGCACCGCCATGACGGTCTTGCCCCACCAGCCGAAAGCCCCGAGGACGGGCGTGAAGTAAGTCAGCAGGGCTGCCAGCGCCAGAATCGTGACCAGAGCGCCGAGAAGCATCGACATGAGCAGTGACACCGTGGTCTTGAGGCGCAGGCGGGCGAGAGACGCTGCAGCCGCCAGCAACAGAAAGCACAACGCGGTTTCCGGGGCCATCCGGCCCGGATTCGATGTAGCGACGGTTCCGGTCGGCTCGGGGAAGAGCCACTGGTCGAAGCCGGGATTCCAGCCGAAAGCATATTCGCAGAGTGTCAGCAAGCCGATCAGGCCGACCAGCCAGCGGCACGCACGGGCAAGACGCAGAAGGTGGGGCGCGTGCGGATGATCGAGCCGCGCCGCCGGCATTTCGGGTAACTGCAGCGCGATTCCCATGAGGACGAAGGCGAGGGCCGTGTTCGGCTTCATCGATACCCAGACCGGCAGGATGCTCTTGAGCACGTCGATATCGAATGCCCAGCCGCACAGGACAGCAGCTCCGGCAAGCACCGCGACAGATCTCGCCGCCGGCGCCAGAACGTTCGCCGCCGTCGATGCGTGACGGTTGTCCGTAAGTGTCAGACGGCTCATGGCTGAACTTGCGGCGTTGGGTCGGCAAAGTCCACGTCGTAGGGTGCTTTCTGCCCGAGCTGGCGCGACAGCGCATTCACCTGCTGCTTGAGCCCGATCATCACCAACTCGCGGTCAATCCCGCCCGCGTCCAAGATCCCCAGTTCGGCGTTTTGTTGGCGCAGCGTCGCTTGCGCCCGCTCGCGCTCGGCCAGTTCCTTCTGGAGTTCGCCGGTGCGTTCGGCAATGCGCTGCTCGAGCGTCTCGTTTGCCGCTCGCAGTGCGATGTCCATTCGCTTGCGCTCGATTGCATAGCGCAGTGACCTGTCGATGAGCGCGCCGCCTGATTCGCCCTTGATCAGGTAATCCTGCGCGCCAAGCTTGATGGACTCGCGCCCCACATGGGCGTCGTGCGACCCCGTCAGCACCACCAGCGGCAGCCCTGTCGCGTGCCCCACGATCGCCTGCACCGTGTCGAGCCGATTGCTGTCGGGCAGGCCGAGGTCGCTCAGCACGACATCAAACGGTTCTGCTGCAAGGCATGCCAGCGCGCCTGCCAGGCGCTCGACCCAGGTAATCGCGAACCCGCCTGGGGCCTGCTCGTCGAGCGCGGTCTGCACCAGGCGCGCATCGCCGGGGTTGTCCTCGATCAAGAGCACGCGCAGGGCAGGCAGACGTGTATCCATGGCACTATTCCTTGGGCAAAATTACGACCCTGACCCAGAACTCTTCGATCCGGCAGACGATCTTCATGAACTGCGTCAGATCCACCGGTTTGGTCACGTAGCAGTTGGCATGCAGGTCGTAGGCGCGTAGCACGTCTTCGTCGGCGCTCGATGTGGTCAGCACCACCACCGGGATGCGCTTGAGCGCGGGATCGGCTTTCACTTCGGCCAGCACTTCGCGCCCGTCTTTCTTCGGCAGGTTCAGGTCGAGCAGGATCAGATCGGGCCGCGGCGCGTCGGCATAGGTGCCCTCGCGCCGCAGGAACTGCATCGCCTGGACACCGTCTTCGACGATGTGAATCTTGTTCTGCACCTTGGCTTCACGCATCGCCTCAAGGGTGAGGCGGGCGTCGCCGGGGTTGTCCTCGACCAGCAGAATCTGGATCGAGCGGGTGTCGTCTTCCATGGAAGTCATGGGGGTTTCTCCTCAGGCAGCGTAAACCAGAACACAGTGCCGCCTTCGGGAGCGGACTCGATGCCGATCGCCCCGCCGTGGCGCTCGATGATTCGCTTGCAGACGGCCAGGCCGATGCCGGTGCCCGGATACTCGCGGCGCGTGTGCAAACGCTTGAAAATCACGAAAAGCTGCGCGCGGTACTCGGGCGCAATGCCGATCCCGTTGTCGCTGACCGAAAAACGCCACCAGCCGGCCTCGTTCGCTGCTTGCACCCGCACACGCGGTGCCCGGTCCTTGCAGAACTTGAGCGCGTTGCCGATCAGGTTCTGAAACAACTGCACCAGCTGCGTGCGGTCCGCCATCACCCTTGGCAACGGCTGTGCCTCTATTTCGGCGCCGGTTTCGGCGATCCGGGCGGCCAGCATGGCAAGCGCATCGTGTAACGCCGCAGCGCTGTCCACCGGTGCGAGCTGCTGACCTTGGGTGCTGACGCGCGAATAGGCGAGGATGTCCTGAATCAGGTTCTGCATGCGCAGCGCGCCGTCCACCGCGAAGCCCATGAACTCACGCGTGTCGGCATCGAGCTTGTCGGCAAGGCGTCGTTCGAGCAATTGCACGTAGCCGACCACCATGCGCAGCGGCTCCTGCAGGTCGTGCGAGGCGACGTAG
>CAYHDD010000238.1:0-5462 GCA_964355195.1 uncultured Rhodoferax sp.
TCAACTCCTGCATCGACTTGATCCCGGACTTCGGACTGGCCACCAGCATCAATGTACCGTAGGCAGTCATAGACACAGATGCGAAGTCCTCAACCGGATTGAAAGGAACGTTTTTATAAAGCTGGGCAGCCATCAGCATCGTATTGGCACCCATCAACAAGGTATAGCCATCGGGGTTAGCCTTGGCGACATTGTCAGCCCCGATGTTCCCGCTGGCGCCGGGGACGTTTTGCACGACAACAGGCTGTCCCAGGCGCTCACTCAATTTGGGTGCGACCGTGCGGGCAATCGTATCCATGCCCGTGCCCGGCGTGAACGGCACGATGATCCTGATGGTCTGCGCGGGCCACACCTGAGCCAGGGAAAAGGTGCTAAGCGCCATCAACAGCCCAGCCAAAGTAACGCGAATCTTCATGATTGTCTCCTGTTATTGTTCATCTCAAGACGCCTTGTTCTGTTCACGCAATTTCACCGCTATGTTAGTCCTTGTGACCAGTCCATCAGCCTCAATCGCGAGCAGTAACCGATCGGCCAGGTGATTCCGGTTGCGCGCATGACACGGGCCGTGCCGACGTGGATACTGTTCGTCTGGCGATACTAATTAACTTGGAAAGCCGCGACAATGTTCCACTTTCAGATCAAGTCTTTTCCAAATCGAGATGAATCGTGGACACAATCGCCAATCTCAAAGCATTTGTTGCAACGGCCGACGCCGGAAGCCTTTCGGGCGCAGCGCGCCAGTTGGGCGTTGTGCCATCTGTTATTTCGAAACGAATTGATCAGCTCGAGTGGCGCATCCGCGCACCCCTGTTCGACCGCAGCACGCGCAAACTGGCTTTGACCGATGTCGGAGAACGCTATTTGCGCACCGTGCGCGAGACCATCCGGCAGGTGGATGACACGCTTGCCGACATGGCGCGAGCCAGTAGTGAACTGGAGGGTCATATCAGGGTCAAGGTACCGACCACGCTCGGAGTGCTTTATCTGAGCGAAATTCTGAACGATTTCCTTCGAAGCCAGCCCATGATCAGCATGGACATTGTTTTGGCGGACCGGTCTGTGAACCCGTTGGAGGAAGGCTTTGATATCGCGATCGGTGCGCTGCCGGAGTTGTACAGTCAGGTGCAAGACTTGCCCTTGTGCCTGATGAAGCGGTATTTGTGCGCCGCGCCAGACTATCTGCAACGCCGGGGAACGCCGCTACGCCCGGCCGATCTGGTTGACCATGATTGCCTTGTATTCACAACGTCGGGCGCCCGTTGGGAATTTCAAAGCGAGCAGGGCTTGATCGGCATCGATGTGCGGCCCAAATTGCGCACCAACAATGGCGCTTCAATCTGCCAGGCCGCGCTCGCTGGTGGCGGCATTGCCGTCCTGTCCGACTATCTGGCCAGCGCCCCCCTGCAGTCCGGTCAGTTGCTTGAAGTTCTTCCGGGTTTTGCAGTACCGGGCCTTTGGCTCAAAGCACTTGTTCCGAGTAAGCGCATCTCACTGCCGCGGGTTCGCATGTTGCTTGATTGGCTCGAACAGAATCTCAAACCGATGCCACCCTGGGACATCACACAGCGCACTCACGCCTGAAGTCAGCGGCGGGTCGGCCTCTCAGTTCTTGCCCTTGGCGCAAGCCCGTATGAACGCCTTGAAACTCTCCGCCGCGGGCGACAGCGTTCTACCTTGACGCGTGATGAAAGATATTTCGCGTCGAATCGCGGGCTTCACCATCTTCTTCACTTCAATCTTGTAAACCCTGGTCATCGGACTGGCGTAGGACGGCAAGACAGCAATACCCAGACCCGCCTCCACCATGCCGACCACTGTCGACAGATAGGCTACTTCGTAGGCGTCGTGAAGTTCGAGGCCAGCGTCAATACGGCACTTTTTGATGAGCTGTCCGACGGAGTTATCCAGAGTCAGTGAAATGAATGGATGTCCTGCCAAATCCTGCCAGGCAACGCTGGCCTTTCCTGCCAATGGATGCCCTGCTGTGCAGGCCAGCACCAGGGTGTCGGCCATGAAGGGCTCGGCCACCAGCTCGCGTCCCGATTTTTCGAATGTTCCGATGCCGAAGTCAACCTCAGCATCACGGACTTTGGGCTGAATCAAACTGGCCAACGTGTCTTGAAGGATGACCTTGATTCCGGGGTACATCGCAGCATATTCACCCATGATCTTTGGCAACCAGATGGATGCCATGAGTGGCGTCGCCGCCACCGTCACCCGACCGCGCTGCTTTGCCACCAACTCCTTCGAACTCGCCAGGGCGTTGGTGAGGTCAGCTAGTACCTTCTCGGCCACCGGATGGAACTCGCGCCCGGCATCGGTGAGTTGCACCAGGCGCGTAGTCCGATGAAACAAGCGCAGTCCAAACTGCCCCTCCAACTCGCTCACCAGCACACTGACAGCAGACTGCGTCAGATGCAGTCGCGTTGCCGCTGCCGTAAAGCTCCCACTCTGTGCCACGCTCAGAAAGGCGTTGATCTGTTTTACAGTGACATTCATGAATTAAATTCATCAACAAATAAAAAGAATGAAATGGCATTATGAGCATAGATATGGCAATCTCGCCTCAGTCGATCCCGCAACCTACAAGGACACTGAAATGAAGCTCGATATCTTCAATCACATTTTCCCCCAGGCCTTCTACCAAAGAGCGCTCGAAGTCGTGCCCAACGGCAAGGACATGTTTAAAAGGGTTCGTGATATCCCGTACATTGTTGACCTCGATGAGCGCTTTCGGATCATGGACCGTTTCGACGACTACGCGCAGGTCATCTGCCTGGGTTCGCCGCCGATTGAGGTCTTCGGTCCGCCACCGGTTTCCACCGAAATGGCACGACTGGCGAACGACGGAATGGCCGAACTGGTTGCTAAATATCCGGGACGTTTCCCCGCCTTCATTGCTTCCCTGCCGATGAACGATCCGGTCGGTTTGCTGCGCGAAGCAGAACGCGCCATCGGTGAACTAGGGGCCGTCGGCGTGCAGGTCTTCACGAATGTCCTTGGCGCGCCATTGACGGCCCCCGAGACTTTGCCGCTGTTTGACCTGATGGCCAAACTGGACCGCCCGATCTGGCTGCATCCGGCGCGCGGCGCCGATTTTGCGGACTACAAGAAGGAAACTAAAAGCCATTACGAGATATGGTGGACACTTGGCTGGCCCTATGAAACCAGCGCGGCGATGGCGCACATCGTGTTTGAAGGCCTGTTTGACAAATATCCTGAGCTCAAGATCATCACCCACCACATGGGCGGCATGATCCCCTATTTTGAAGGGCGTGTTGGTCCGGGCTGGGATTTGTTGGGCACACGCACGTCGGATCAGGACTATTCACTGCTGCTGAAAAGTCTGAAGAAGCGTCCGCTCGATTACTTCAAGATGTTCTACGCTGACACCGCGCTGTTTGGTGCCCGCAAGGCGACTGAGCTCGGGCTCGATTTCTTTGGCGTCGATAACGTGATGTTTGCCTCGGATGCTCCGTTTGACCCGGAAAAGGGAGCGGCGTACACGCGGTGGACCATAGAAATAGTCGATGCTCTGGACATTACTCCCGAGCAACGATATGCCATCTACGAAGGCAATGCGCGCCGCTTGCTGAAATTGAAATAGAAGCAAAGGGTCGCGGACTTTCAAGCGCGACTGGCGGCTCGGTACTCGTCAGCCAATGACCAGTACCAGAGCATTTATGAAACCGATGAATCTGCCACAGGCGCGGGGAAATCCACCGAGGCCGTTGAGTTTTCCCCCTTCGGCTGGCGTGTGGCCCGGCCATCACTTTGACGCCACCGACCACCCGCTCTATGCGCAGCACGCGTGCATTCTGTCTGGAACCCTCGATTTCAATGGGTGGGACAAGGCAAGGTTGGTGGCGTAGTGTGCAGCGCATCAGTCAATGGTCACCGCGGCGGGCCCCAATTTGGCGGCGTTGACAAGGCCGTACGTGAATATTCACTCGGCGCGGACCGTCACGATGGGAAAAGTTCCAGCCGCAGTATCGATCAAGCTGAAGAAGTGCACCAGGTCAATCCTGCTGCCGTCGATCTTGAGCTCGTCGCTCAGCAGCGTGTCCTTCACACCGGCCGTGCCAGCCATCATCCTGATGAATAGCGGCTTGGTCAGCGTAAGTGTCGCGTTGGCGTTGGTGGCTGGAGGCGCCTTCTTGAAGTGCAGCACAGCGTTCTCAATCCACAGCACGTACGATTCCTTCCTGTCTGTCAGAACCAGATTGATGGTCAAGTCCTTGCCTTCGGCAGCGGGGCCATCCAAACTGGCGGCCATCGCCTCAAAAAATCGCTCGACCGGCGTTTCCATCAGCATGTCGATGAGAAACGAGCGGTCAATGCCCTTCTTTGGTGGCCCCTCGCGCAGCTCGGCGGCAGCGGTGAGGTAGCTGTTGCGCCAGGTGGCTGCCTCTGACATATATCCCATCTGGTCGTAGGTACGGGCCAGAAGTTCCTTGGCGCCCTTGTTGCTGGGCGCACCGAAGACGGCGTGGTTGAGCAACTCGGCTGCCCAGCGGTAGTCGCCCTTGTCGAATGCAGTCTGCGCGGCAGCGACGGCTTTGTCAGCACCGCCGATCAACTCCAGGTAGCGCTTGGCCGACTCCTGCGGCGCAAGCGGGTTCAGGTTGGCCGGGTTGCCGTCGTAGGCGCCCAGGTAAAGCTGGTACACAGCCTTCACGTTGTGGCGCAGGTCACCATAGTAGCCGCGGGTGCCCAGGTAGTCTGCCAGCGACTTGGGCAGCTTAAGCGTGTCGGCGATTTCGCGCGGCGTGTAGCCGGCGTTGGCCAGGCGCACGGTCTGGTCGTGGGTGTACTTGTAGACGTCACGATGCTTGCTGATGAATTCGGAGATGCGCGCCTTGCCCCAGATCGGCCAGTTGTGCTGGCCAACATAGATTTCGATATCGGTCATCTGGTCCAGTGCATCCTGCATGTAGCTGGCCCAACGCAAGGCATCGCGCACCTTGGCACCACGTACCGGCAGCAGGTTGTGCATGGTCTGTGTCAGGTTCTCCGCGCCGCCGTAGACCTGCCTGTCAGGAATCGAAAAGCTCAGCTCGGCGGGTGCCTCGGCACCCGGCACGTTGTGAAAGACGAAGCGCACTCCGTCCAGTGTCAGCTCCTGATTCGGCTGCTTGATCAGCTGCGTCGGTTGGAGAATGCCAATGGAACCATAGGCCACGTTCTTGCCCAGCCCGGTGTCGACCAACCCTTTGGCGGACCGTTCCAGGTTCTTTCCGAACTGGTACATGGAGCGCCGCGCCATCGCGGTGCCAACCAGAATGTTTTCGCTGGTGGCCTCCTCCATGAAGCCTTCTGATGCGATAACCGGTATCTTGCGCTCTACAACTTCCTGCGCGGTGGCGACGCCCAGTGCGCCGCCGAAGTGATCCGCATGGCTGTGCGTGAAGATGATGGCTGAAACCGGCTTGTTGCCCAGGGTTTTACGGGCAAAGGCCATG
>CAYHDD010000239.1:0-5462 GCA_964355195.1 uncultured Rhodoferax sp.
GGCAGGATTATCGCATCGACCGACCCCTGTGGTTCGGGCGTGGTGGGCTTCAAGTTCTGCTCTAATGTCATTGCGTCAGCAAGGACTTAACAAGGCGTATTGCACTTTGAACCCAGAGGGAGCATAGTGAAATCGTTGACGCGTTTATAAACGGATAGCAAATTGGAGAGCATTCATGAACTTGACGATCAGTGGTCATCACCTTGAGGTAACACCGGCACTGCACAACTACGTCGTGAACAAGCTGGATCGAATCGTCCGGCACTTTGATCAGGTGGTCGATGTCAAGGTGCTACTTACGGTGGAGAAGCAAAAGGCAAAGGAGGGCCGACAGCGCGCGGAATGCAACATCCATGTCAAGGGCAGCGATATCTTTGCCGAATGTTCGCACGCCGATCTGTACGCCGCGGTCGATGAACTGGTTGACAAGCTGGACCGACAGGTCGTTCGGCACAAGGACCGCCTGCAGAGCCACCATCATGAAGCTGGCAAGCGATTGATGTAATGCATGCAGGTGCAGACTGACCTGAAGCAGCCGCTCTACCGGGCGGCATTTTTTTGTGCGTGGCGCTGAGTGCATAATCTGACGCTGAAAAATATGAATCGCCTTTCGTCTATCCTTCCCGCTGATCAAGTCCTTGTTCAGGTTGACGCCAGCAGCAAGAAGAGGGCTTTCGAAGAAGCTGGGCTTCTGTTTGAGAGGCTGCACGGCCTCAGCCGAGCCCTGGTGACAGACAGCTTGTTCTCACGAGAGCGCCTGGGTTCGACCGGTCTCGGTCACGGCGTGGCCATACCGCATGGTCGCATCAAGGGATTGAAGACCCCCATGGCAGCCGTATTCCAGCTGACCAAACCGATTGTTTTTGATGCCCCTGACGAAAGATCGGTCGGTCTGCTGATCTTCTTGCTGGTGCCTGAAGCGGCCACTCAAAAGCATCTGGAAATCCTGTCGGAGATTGCCGAATTTCTCAGTGATTCCGGTTTCCGTGACAGTTTGCTGAACAGTTCTCAAGCGAGCGAGTTGCATGGGCTCATCGCCAACTGGCGCTCGGTGCAACCGGCCTGACCAGTGACACATTGTCCGGCTACGCGTAAGGATTCAATTTGAAGCCACATGTTGTCAGTGCCAACGCGCTGTTTGAGGAGTTTCGGGCCACCTTGAAGTGGGAGTGGGTCGCCGGTTTGGGCGCTTCGGAGAGGCGCTTTGATGAAGGGGCTGTGCTGGCGGCGCGCTCGGGTGCTGATTTGGTGGGCCATCTCAACTACATTCATCCCTATCGCGTCCAGATTCTCGGTGCCCGCGAAATTGCCTATCTCACCAACGCGACCCCCGAAGACTGTGCACGCCGAATTTCGCGCATCGTGACCCTGGAGCCGCCGGTGCTGGTGCTGGCCGACGGGCAGGCCGCACCCGAGGCGTTGGTGTCGATGTGCGAGGAGGCTCAGATTCCGATGTTTGCCGCGCAAGGATCGTCGGCCTTTGTGATCGATGTGCTGCGCGCCTATCTATCCAAATATTTTGCTGACCGCTGCACCATGCACGGTGTCTTCATGGACATCCTGGGGCTGGGGGTTTTGATCACCGGCGAATCCGGTTTGGGCAAGAGCGAACTGGGGCTTGAGCTGATTTCGCGTGGCAACGGTCTGGTGGCTGATGACGCAGTTGACCTCTACCGCATCAATCAGGACACGATCGAAGGACGCTGTCCAGGATTGCTGATCAACCTGCTCGAAGTACGCGGCATCGGCTTGTTGGATATCCGGTGCATCTTTGGTGAAACAGCGGTGCGCCGAAAGATGCGGCTCAAGCTCATCGTCCATCTGGTGCGCCGCGAAACTCTGGAGCGTGATTACGAGCGCATTCCGCACGAGCCCTTGCTCCAGGATGTGTTGGGTGTGCCGGTGCGCAAGGTTGTCATTCAAGTGGTGGCCGGGCGCAATATTGCGGTGTTGGTGGAAGCGGCTGTGCGCAATTCCATTCTGCAACTGCGCGGTATCGATACCTACCAGGAATTTGTGAACCGCCAGCGTCTTGCCATGAATGCTGGCGAGTGAGCTATGGGCGGATTCGCTCAGATGATGCAGAGCGTGGGCTGCTTGGGCGGTTGGGGCAAGGGTCTGTCGTGCAGTGCGCGTACAGGCTCAGCGCATGGTCGGCAATGGTAAAGCCCTTCGCCTGGGCGACGGTCTGCTGGCGCCGCTCAATTTCAGGATCGTAAAACTCTTCCACCCTGCCACAATCCAGGCACACCAGGTGGTCGTGATGCTGACCCTCGTTGAGTTCGTAGACCGCCGTACCGCCTTCGAAATGACTGCGACTGAGGATGCTGACCTGCTCGAAATGCGCCAGGACGCGGTAAACGGTTGCCAGGCCGACATCCGACCGATCTTCCAGCAGAGCCCGGTACACGTCCTCGGCACTCATGTGACGGCGTCGGCTGCGCCGAAAAACTTCCAATACTTTGAGTCGTGGCAGGGTGGCCTTGAGCCCCGTGCTTTTGAGTTCATCGATATTGGTCATGCGAGCCCCTCCAAGGCCATTCGACCGCCAGCGTTAGCGGGTACAGCCGGTACAATGAGCCGATCATAGCGCTTCAACTCATCTCATCCCATGTCTGATCTTCATCGTCACAATGCCTGGTTGATCACGCTGCTCACGCTGAGCGCCAGTCTGGTTGCCTGTGGCAGTCTGGACAGCGCTAGCAACCAGATCGTCGGCTTGGTAAGGCCCTATAAGGTTGACATTGTCCAGGGCAACTTTGTCTCCAGAGAGCAGGTCACGGCGCTCAAACCGGGCGTCAGTCGTGCACAGGTACGCGACACATTGGGTACGCCCCTGTTGACCAGTGTTTTTCACGCGGATCGGTGGGACTACGTTTTTACCTTCAAGCGCCAAGGTGTGCAGTCTCAACTGCGCAAGCTCAGCGTGTTCTTCAAGGGCGATGTGCTGGAACGGATCGAATCCGAGCCGATGCCGAGCGAGGCCGAGTTCGTGGCCTCGCTGGACTCCGGGCGCAATTTGGGCAAGGTACCAGTATTGGAGTTGACGGAAGAGGGTCTCAAGCAATTGCCAGTGCCGACCAAAAAGCCAGTTCCCAAGCCTCTGGCACCACTGCCGGCAAGTTATCCGCCGCTTGAGCCGGTCAGCCGCTAGTCGCCATGGCGCAGAAGATTGCCATTGCCGGTGCCTCGGGGCGCATGGGGCAGATGCTGATCGAAGCGCTGCTTGCCGATGGCAGCTTCAGTCTGGTGGGTGCGCTGGACCAGGTGGACAGTCCGATGATGGGCTTTGACGCAGCCGCTTTTCTCGGTAGGACCAGTGGTGTCAGGATCACTTCAGATTTCAAGACAGCCCTTGCAGACGCCGATACGCTGATTGACTTCACGCGTCCCGAGGGTACGCTGGCGCATTTGCGTGCGTGCCGCGAATTGGGCGTCGATCTGGTGATTGGAACCACTGGATTCAATGAGGACCAGAAGGCCGAGATTGCAGCGGCGGCTCACGAAGTTGCCATCGTGATGGCCCCCAATATGAGCGTCGGTGTGAATGTCATGTTCAAGTTGCTGGAGTTGGCGGCGAAGTCACTGTCAGAGGGCTTCGACATTGAGATTGTTGAAGCACACCATCGTCACAAGGTTGATGCGCCCTCGGGTACGGCACTCAAGATGGGTGAAATCATCGCGGCGGCGCAGAGCCGTGATCTCAAGGATTGTGCCGTCTATGCGCGCGAAGGCGTCATTGGCGAGCGCCAGCCCTCATCGATTGGCTTTTCCAGCATCCGTGGCGGTGACATTGTGGGCGATCACACCGCGTTGTTTGCGGGAATCGGCGAGCGCATTGAGATCACACACAAGTCCTCCAGTCGAGCGACCTACGCGCAGGGCAGTTTGCGCGCGGCGCAATTTTTGGCAGCCAAGGAGTGCGGCTTGTTCAGCATGTTCGATGTTCTCGGGTTCCAATGAACGTACTGCACCTGTTCTTGCAGGGTGACGCTGTGACCCAGGGGGTGGCGCTGCTGCTGCTCATGATGTCGGTCGCCAGTTGGGTGCTCATTCTCTGGAAGACCTGGTTCGTGCGGCGCGTCAACGCTGATGTTGCGCGCGCCACGTCCGCCTTCTGGCAGTCGGCGTCGATCCCCGAGGCCTTGCAAAAATTGGCCGCTTTCGACCGCGACGCCCTGCTGGTTCCGATGGTGTTGGCGACCAAAGTCGAAGCCGACGGTAGCTTGGCTTCGGCCGGCGATCGTTCGCAGCAACTGACCAGGTTGTTGCGTGACGCACTGCACCAGGCTCTGGCGAAACTTCATTTTGGCCAGGTGCTGCTTGCCACGGTGGGCTCGACAGCGCCCTTTGTGGGCTTGCTTGGCACGGTGTGGGGCATCTATCACGCCCTGATCGGCATTGCCAGTGCCGGGCAGGTCACGATCGACAAGATTTCAGGGCCGGTTGGTGAATCACTCATCATGACTGCGGCCGGACTGGCGGTAGCGATTCCGGCGGTGCTGGCTTACAACGTGCTGGGCCGCTCGGTTGGCCGCATCGAGGCCGATCTGGAGGGCTTTGCGCGCGACCTGCGTGAATTGCTGGTGGCCGAGCCAGGGCGCTGGGGCTAGCAAGATGTCCTTCGGTCGCCTGGAGCGCTCAAAAGCCCCGCAGCCCATGAGTGACATCAACATGACACCGCTGGTTGACGTCATGCTGGTTCTGGTCGTCATCTTCATCATCACGGCGCCTTTGCTGGCAAGTTCAATCAAACTTGAACTGCCGAAGTCGGAGGCCGCCAAACCGGGCGAGACGCCCAGCTTCGTCATGTTGACGGTTGACAAGGCGGGTCAGGCCTACTTGAATGATCAGGCGCTGGATATGGCGCAATTGGCCGACCGGCTCAAGCAACAGGCCAGTGTCCAACCCGACACCGAGGTGCAGCTGCGGGCGGATGCGAGCGTTGCCTACGGGCGCATTGTCGAAGTCATGGGGACGGCGCAGAAAGCGGGTCTGAACCGGATTGGCTTCGTCGCTGACCCGTCGAGTGGCGCTGCGCCGGTCTTGAAACCCTAGAATCGGTTGATTGCGGTCCTTTGACCGCGTGAGTGAATTCAAATGCAAGACAAATACCAGCACCTCGACATTGAAAAGGCGGCGCAACATCAATGGCAGGCGGTCAACGCCTACCGTGTGTCTGAGGATGCAAGTCGCAAGAAGTACTACGCCTGCTCGATGCTGCCCTATCCGAGTGGCAAATTGCACATGGGCCATGTGCGCAACTACACCATCAATGACATGCTGACGCGCTATTTGCGCATGAATGGCTACAACGTGCTGATGCCGATGGGTTGGGACGCTTTTGGCCTGCCGGCAGAGAATGCGGCCATGAAGAACGGTGTGCCACCGGCCAAGTGGACCTACGACAACATTGCGTACATGAAGGCACAGATGCAGCAGATGGGCTTGGCCATTGACTG
>CAYHDD010000240.1:0-5461 GCA_964355195.1 uncultured Rhodoferax sp.
GGCGCTCATACGCCCTACGGGCTCTTTGAAATCGCGCCCAGCATCTGCCCCACCCACGCCTTGCGTTGCTGAGCGACTCGAAAAGACACTTACCGGAAGTAGCATCTTGCGATTTGCCTCCTCCAGACCGGCCATTGGCTATGGCATATCCCCAGCACGCGGGCGACCGTTGTGGGATGACGGTGGTGATGCGCAGATGGGTGACGGGGCGTAAATTGAGCCAGATTGGAATATGGCGACACAACCCATTCCCGACTACGAGGTGGATCAGCGCATCCATTGGTGACAGGTCAAAGCGGCCATTCACACCCGCCAGCGCTGCGGCCAAAGAGCGTATCAAATCGCGGGAGAAGAGCAAACGTGCCAAGCTCGGTGAGGCAGAGCCGTTCTAAAAGACGAAGCCGGGAATCATCACTTCCCGGCTTCCATGACCTACACTACGACCTTACCTAGTGGGAAATTTGAAGTCTTTTGTTTCTGCGTATTCGGGTATTTTTTTCTGGTAAAACGCCACAAAATATATAGGAAAAAATCATGATACCTTTTGTTGCTATCCCTGTTATTCATTCGTCTGGCGCCTGGATTGCTTCTGCTGCTTCTGGCGGATATGTCTCTGGAACTTTGTCTTCATCGTGGATTGGTTCATTTGTTCTCGGAAATTCAGGTTTGGTTGGTGCGCTTGGGTTTACCGGCTTGGCAAGCACCAGTGCGATATTTGGGGGCGGGGCCATAGCTACAGCATTAGGCCTTGCACCTCCGGCCTTCTTGGGATTGACAGCTCTTGGATGGGCAACAGGTGGCGCGGGCATTGTTGTAGCTGCAACTACATATTTATTGTATAAAAAAGCTCAAGTTCGTAATGCTCTTGTCGAAGCACTTCCAGAAATCAATTCAGAACGTGCAAAACGCGGAGATTATCCTTATTCTTATGATGAGTTGATTGATGAGTTGAAAAAAGCAGAGAAGCAAGCTATAGCTGAATCATTTGAATTAGCGAATATTATCCTTATCGATTTTGCAAATGACAGGAGCAATTTATCTGTTCGGCCTGCTTCAGGCTCCCTGATTGATAAAGAAAAGTTCCTTGTTGACTGGCATGCGGTCGTTAAGAATGCTGGAGAGGAAGGCGAAATTGAATTAGATCAATTCCCAATTGTTGAGACATTTTATGACAATGAATGGCATGAGGTCCAAATCGGGTCAGTTCGTTATATGCTAGATCAGGAGGGTGAACGTATTGGTAAAGTAGGATTTTTTGGTTACACCGTCCTGATGATACGAACCATAGATCAAATTGCATTTGAAGAAGCATTGAACAAAGCCAGCAATATTCTTATCGATAGAGCGAATGATCCGAATGATCATTTGGTTGAAAACGTAGATGAAGGCTTGATTGATAAGGAAAAGGTACTCGCAGATTGGCAAAGGGCCCTTGAGGACGCGGATGAAGATGGGAATATAGAATTTGAAAAATATGAATGTGCAATTGTAAAAACGTATTGTGACAAGCATTGGCATGAAGTATCTATTGGAACAGCCCGATACGTCTCAGACGAGAAGGGTGAACGCATAATTACGATCGATGGTTCTGAAGTCGAAACTGTGGTTCTTAGATTATCTGGGAATTTGCATGAAGCGGCCGCCAAGCCGGTGACCCCAGCTCCTTCCGCGCCAGCACCTGTGCGTCCGGCTGCAACATGGCCTTTCCCTACAGCTTCACGAAAGTGAATAAATCCCCGGAGCGACTTAGGCAACGAAAGCCGGAGGGCACACGTCCAGAATTTATTGCGCAGCGTCCCTTGGAGCTCAGGGTTGGGCGTGCTGCCGACGCTTCAAAAAATGAATAAAAATCAGGGAAACGCCTAAGACGGCAGACCCTTAGCCAAGTAAGTCCCCTACAAAATTGTCGGTGCCCCAGAATTTGGCAACTTGCGGGTAGGAAATAATTAAGTTCCCGCCAACTCTGATTTCGTATGCCATGTAGAAAGTACGATCTTCGAATGGTGGTGAGTTGGGATCTGCAGAATCTATCAGCAGGCTGAACGGACACAGCCTGAACGGGCATGTGCATTCCTTAGTCTGCGTCATTGATGGGGTGGCGAGAGCCCACCGGGCTTCCCGACAGTGGGTATTCGTGGCCGTCTGGTTACGCTGCAAACCCGAAATCCAGCGACAAGACCTCACCAGCGCAGCTTGGGGTCTGGGTTCGCACCGATTTGTGGGCATTTGACACCATGAGGTGCGGACTCGGGCCCCAAGCTGCGCCGGCCAGTCAAACCGAAGCGTCGCGGAACGCCCTTAGCACGGTATTGATGCGCGTTTGATAACCAGTTCCTTGTGCCTTGAACCACTCAAGCACATCTTGATCCACTCGCAGCGAAATGGAGGCTTTGGACGGCAACGGCGTCAAACCTTTGCGCACCAGGCCGCGAACAATGTGCTTTACATCGGCCTCCGGGTGCCCCGGCGTCGGTGTTGCATCACCCCCGTCGGACTTCAGGCGAGCCCAATCAGTTTTGGATTTCATCGAAGTAGATTTGCGACTCGCGCTTGGTAGCTTTTCGGAACGAGATGACGCGGATTTCATGTTCATTCTCCGTATGTACGACTGAAACAGTGATGCCGGCGAGCAAGCCCAGCGTAACGAAGCGTTGCTCACCGTAGGAGAAACGGTCATCCTCGAAAGTAAATGTCAAGCCTTCAAATACGCTTGCAGCATCCACGAAGTCAAGGCCATGGGCTTTGATATTCGCGGCGCGTTTCGCTTCTGACCAAGTGAACTCCATACGTAAAGTGTATATACAAAACGTAATGGCATCAAGCCATATTTGACGTGCCTCATCGAACATCCGAAATCCAGCGACGAACCGTCCCCGGCGCAGCTTGGGGTCTGGGTCCGCACCGATTTGTGGGCCTTTGACACCATGAGGGGCGGGCCCGGACCCCAGGCTGCGCCGCCACCATCAGCAGCCTTGTTGCAGCGATACGAGTTGGACCAATGGCGTGGTAAGGACCGACGGAACCAAAAAAAGCCAGCAGCGTCACGTGGTGGCTTCACTTTTTTTGGCATGATGCGCCCATGATGCAACGCACTAATTCATCGCCCGCCATCTCCTGCATGATCCCGGCCTTTAACGAGGCGCGCAATTTGGGTGTAGTGGTGCCTGAAATACTTGCGACGCTGATGGCTTTGAGCCCGCAGGTCGAGTTGATCGTGGTGGATGACGGCAGTCGCGACGACACCTCCGAGGTGATGCGTGCCCTGTGTGCAACCCATCCGCAACTGCTCTATCTCAAGTTTTCGCGCAACTTTGGCAAGGAACCGGCCCTGACCGCAGGCATCGACGCAGCACTGGGTGACGTGCTGGTCCTGATGGATGCCGACGGCCAGCACCCGGTCGCGATGTTGCCCAAAATGTTCAAGAAGTGGCAAGAAGGCGCCGACGTGGTGTACGCAGTGCGCCAAAGCCGTGAAGATCAGTCCAGCTTGCAGGTTAGTTTGACCGGGCTGTTCTACAAGTTTGTCAATTTCGGCAATCGGGTCAAGATTCCTGCCAACGCGGGCGACTTTCGACTGATGGACCGCAAGGTGGTGGATGCTCTGAAGAGCCTGCCCGAACGCAACCGCTTCATGAAGGGCTTATACGCCTGGGTTGGCTTCAACAGCACGGCGCTTGACTACCAGCCGTTGCCACGCGCCGATGGTCGCAGTAATTTCGGTTTGCGCGGCTCGCTGTCGCTGGCGTTGACCGGCATTCTGGCATTTTCCATTGCGCCTCTGCGCGCATTGACGATGGTCGGACTGGTGCTGTCGGCGGTGGCTTTGAGCTATGGCGCCTGGGTTGTGGGCGAGTACTTCATCTCCGGCATTGCCGTCCCCGGTTACGCCACCATCGTGGTAGGCATGATGTTTTTCAGCGGCATTCAGTTGCTCTCGATCGGCGTGCTGGCCGAGTACGTGGGGCGCATCTACGAAGAGGTCAAACGCCGCCCGCCCTACCTGATCAGTGAGCGCCTGGGCGTCGGCCTGGCGCCACCCGCCACAACGACGGACAGTGCCCTGCTCTACGGGCGCGAAGACTCCCTGCTTTGAGCTCGACTTTCTGGTTCCTGGCGGTGGGCAGCACGGCTGCTGCCACCCATGTGGCTGTGTTCAGTCTGGCGGCCCCTTACCTGTGGCCGGAACTGGCCAATGCTGTGGGTTTTGTCATCGCCTTCTTCGTCAGCTTTGGCGGTCACCGATGGCTCAGCTTCAGCGACGCCAGCACCAGTGTTGGTACCAGCCTGGGCCGTTTTGCCTTGACCGCGTTCAGCGGTTTTGCCTGCAACGAGCTGGTCTTTGTGCTGCTGCTGCGCGCGCTGCAGTGGAACGAGCTAGTGGCGCTGATCAGCGCGCTGGTGTTGGCAGCCGGGCAGACCTATCTGCTGAGCCGCTTCTGGGCTTTCCGGCGCTGAGCCACGGGCCGACCGGTAGAGCCTCCAACCGGCGTCCGCGTAGACCTCAGCCCAGCCCGGCAAGCCGAGCGCCAGTTTGCTGCGAGCGCGCGTCACCAGCCAGTGGCCCGGCACCAGGCCCAGTGCAGCCAGCCTGTCAAGCGGCTGTAGCAAACGGGCGGCCTCGCTGTCGAAATCGGCCCCTTCAAACAGCTCACGCTGCCATCCATCACCCGCGTCGGCGCGCACCGACTGCCAGTCCTCGAGCACCACCATCGGCTTGCGCGTCTGCGCATAGAACGGCAGATCGTAGGGGTAGGCGCCCGAGACATAGATCGTGTCAGATGAAGCGGCGGCGCAGGCCAAGACTTCGGCCAGGTCCTTGGAACGCCCCTCGCGCGTGAGCACCGGCGCGATCACCACGACGCTCACCGCTATGGCAACATTCAGAAGGCACAGGGCCGCGAACAGCTTGCCAGCGATGCGCCGCTGCAGCATGACCCGCTGCCAACCGACGGCTGCCAGCAGCGCCAGCGGCGGCATGACCGGCAAAATGTAGCCAGGCAGCTTGGACTTCGGAATCGAAAAGAAAACGACGATACCGATCACCCAGATCCAGCACAACGCGGTCCACTCACGTGCCGCCGGCAGTGACGCGTCGGACGCCCCGGTGCTTTGCCCACGCCGTGCCCCGAAGGCAAAGAAGGCCCATGGGAAGAGCAGCAAGGCAAGCAAGGCCAGGTAGTACCACCAGGGATTCGGGTTGTTGAAGCCGCTGGCGGTGTAGCGCTTGAAGTGCTGATTGACGAACATATAGTCAAACAGCTGCGGGTACTTTTGCTGGGCGATGACGAACCAGGGCAGCGCAATGGCAGCAAACAGCGCCAGCCCACTGAACCAGGGCAGTTGCAGAATTTTCTTCAACTGACGCGTCCAGACCAGCCAGATCAGCAGCACCAGGCCCGGCAGCGCCAGGCCGATCAAGCCCTTGCTCAAGACGCCCATGGCGCAGGCGACAAAGCCCAGG
>CAYHDD010000241.1:0-5397 GCA_964355195.1 uncultured Rhodoferax sp.
GCCTGAACAATGGCATTCATGCGCCGCATGACTTCGTCGGTGCTATAGCGGGGCGGGCTGGGGTCATCCGCCTTGACCAGAGATGCTTCGACTTTCTCGCGCAACCAACGGTCGTAGGCTAGTTCCTGCTCGGCCGACGTGAACTCGGATTCGATGGGAGTAAATACGGTGTTCATCGGTTTCAGTTTATCGCATTCAGCCACTGCGCGGTGGCTCGCGACACCTCAAAAACCATGAACATTGCTCAGCCGACAATCGTCATAGTGGTTGATCTTGATGTTCCCCTGCGAGCCGTTGGCTGAAAAGCTGCCTGAGGCAATGCAACGGCGCCCGCCCTTTTCGATCGCAAACGAATTCGAATACTGCCCCGCCAAAGCGCCGTTGTAGCCTTTGTGAATGGCGCCGCCGCGTGCCTCGCGGAAGCTGGGTTCAAACCGACCGGGGCCGCCATTCGCGCTTGCCGGCGTAGCCTTTGGCGTTGAAGGCGTCGGGAATGTCCTGCGCTTCTGCAAAGGTGGGATCGTAGGACGCGCTATGCTTCGTGCTGCACCGAAAGACCCGCATGTCCTATCCACCCGAATTTCTGAAACTGGTCGACGAATTCATTCACCTCGCCAACCGTTTGGCTGAAGACGGTCAGGATGGGGAAGTGAGTGCCGCCATCCTGTTTGCGGCTGGCCGCTACAACGCGTTCAACTACCTGTCGCGCAACGGTACGGCGCAAGATCAAGAGGGTGCTGTGGAGTTTTATGTCTCCGAGTACCGCAAGGCCCTGGTCTCCAACCTGGAGGGGGTTGTCGGTCCGGTGATCAAGCCGCAGGACTAGGGGCGGCGCAGAGGGTGTTGTCGCTGAATTCCGCAGTTGAGTTGGTTTTTTCTACAGTTCATCGCACAACGCTAGCCAGCGCAATAGCTCAGGCATAAGATTGGATCCATGCGGTCGAGAACACCGCTTATTTGGAGTAAACCATGTCGATTGCTGATGATTTGACCCGCCTTGAACAACTTCGCGAACGCGGTAGCCTGAGTCCCGACGAATTTCAACGTGCCAAAAACAAACTGCTGAGCGCTGCCGGACCGAGCGAGCCGGTGCTGCAAGCCATCAATGGCTTTCGGCGCTCGGCCAGCGACCGCTGGTTCGGTGGCGTCTGCGGCGGCCTGGCAGTTGCCACCGGCATGCAAGCCTGGGTCTGGCGCCTGGCCCTCCTGGTACTGATGTGCACCGGCTTTGGCCTGCTGGCCTACCTGGCGCTCTGGATTCTGGTGCCCCTGGAGTCCAACCTGCCACTGCTGCACTCTTCCTGAAGGCAGCATGTCACGCTGGATTCGCAACAACCGCGGCTTCCTGGCCTTCATCCTGCTGCTGGGGCTGTTTCGCACGGCCATCGCCGACTGGAACCCGGTTCCGTCAGGCTCCATGCATCCGACCATTCTGGAGGGCGATGTGGTGTTTGTGAACCGCCTGGCCTACGATTTGAAGTTGCCCTTGACAGACCGCGTGCTGCTGTCGCTGGGCAACCCGCAACGCGGCGACATCGTCACCTTCACTTCGCCACGCGACGGCGTGCGCCTGATCAAGCGCATTGTGGCCTTGCCGGGCGACCGCATTGCCATGCGCAACAAGCAACTTGTCGTCAATGGCGAGTCGGCGCGCTACCTTGCCGTGCCGACTGAGGCCCATCAGGCTGGACTCGATGCACCCGCGCAAGCGCAGCGCTACATCGAGCAAGTGGCCGGCAGCGAGCACGCCATGCAGTGGTTAATGGGCGCGCGCGGCTATGACAATTTCTCCGAGCAGAGCGTGCCCGACGGGCAGTACCTGATGCTCGGCGACAACCGTGACAACAGCGCAGATTCGCGCTACATCGGCCTGGTGCCGCGCCAGCTGCTGATCGGCAAGGCGGTGCGCGTGCTGCTGTCGGCGGACATTCTGGGCACCTGGCTGCCGCGCCTGGAGCGCTTCGGCTTGCCCCTGAGCTGAGCCGTTTCGGCTGAAGCGGGACGCGCTGCCGATGCGAGAATGGGCGTGCCATGGAACCAGGTTCTACGCCCCCCACTCCCTGCGACTTGCGCTCGATTTGCTCAGAGCTGGGCATCTCGGCGGACTTGCTTGCGGCGCGCGGCCTGGCTGAATTTCGCGAGCCGATCGAGCTGGAACTGGCCGAAGTCGGCGCTGACGGCAGAGAGCATTGGTTGACACCGCAGACGGCAGCCGCGTGGCGCCTGCTCAAGGCGGCGGCACTGGCTGATGGTGTCGAACTGTTGATCATCTCGGCCTTTCGCAGCATCGAGCGCCAGACCGAAATCGTGCGCAACAAGCTGGCCGCAGGTTGCTTGATCGACGACATTCTGACGCTGTGCGCGCCACCTGGCTATAGCGAGCACCACAGCGGTCGTGCGGCGGATCTGGCCAGCCCGGGCGACCCGCTGCTGGAAGTCGGGTTCGCGCAAACAGCAGCCTTCGCCTGGCTCAGCGCTCACGCCGGCCGCTTTGGCTACCACCTCAGCTACCCGCCCGGCAATCGTTTTGGCTACCAGTACGAGCCCTGGCACTGGTGCTTTCAAGAAGCGGCCGGCACAACCTGAGTGACGCTTCAGTCGACCTCGGCTGACTCGACACAAACCGACTGAACGGCGGTCAATAGGCGGCCTTGCGAGTCCTGCAACCAGCCAATCAGGCGCAGGCGCTCCGTTCGGGCATTGGCGGGCAGGCTGAGCGGCCGCAGTTCACGGAAGAAGTACTCGCCCGATTGGGGCTGCTGGTCGGGTTCGACCCAGGTCAAGACCAGCACATTTCGCACCAGATTTCTGGCTACCGGCGTTCCTTCAGAGCCGGCCTGCACCGTCTCCACCAACAGCAACCAGGCGCTCAAGGGTTCTGACGGCTTGACTTTCAGCGACGTGCTGAGTTCGATGACCGCCCCAACGTAAAGGCCCACCGGCGTGCCGTGCGCCACACGCAAGCGGTAGGCCGGGTGATTCAACACAGTGCTTGTGTGAACCGCTGAGGTGGTGGGAGCAGGCCGAGCGAGCGCGTCAAGTCGTGCTTTCGCGTCGCGCAGCGCGGCCACCGACAGAGCGGCTTCGTCGCCCCGTGCGCTGGGCACAATCCAGTCCAGGGTGAGCGCCAGTGGGTCGGCTGGTGCAGCCTCGCCTTGGCCCCAACAGCGCTCACAGTCGGCGCTGATAAAGCGCTCCACCAGTGTCTTGGCAGCGGCCTGGCCATCGCTGCTACACGCAGTCTGTGCCCAACTGCCCTGCGCCAGGCAGCCCAGCAGCGCGAGGGGTGTCAAAAGCCGTCGCATCGAGCCGTGACGCGCCAGGGAAAACACTGCGTCAGCGCCCGCCGGTCACATCGAGCGTGCTGCCGGTGCAGTAGCTGGCCTGCTCTGACAGCAGCCAGACAATCGCTTGCGCCACTTCCAGGGCACTGCCGGCGCGCTGCATCGGTACCTGGGGCGCCATCTGGCGCGCGCGATCCGGTTGCCCGCCGGAGGCGTGAATTTCGGTGTCGATGATGCCGGGGCGCACCCCGTTGACGCGGATGCCTTCGGTGGCAACTTCCCTGGCCAGTCCAGCGGTGAGGGTGTCGATGGCGCCTTTGCTGGCGGCATAGTCCACATAGTTGCCAGCGCCGCCCACGCGGGCCGCAGCGCTCGAGACGTTGACGATGGCGCCCCCGACGCCGCCGTGGCGTGTACTCATGCGCTTGACGGCCTCCCGGGCGCACAGAAAACTGCCCAGAATGTTGATGTCGAACATGCGCCGCAGGCGCGCCAACGTCATTTGATCGACGCGCGCCGCAACGTCCACGACACCGGCGTTGTTGACCAGCGCCGTCAAGCGGCCCAGGCTGGCGTCGATGCTTTCGAACATCGCCAGCACCTGGTCTTCGTTACCGACGTCGGCCCGCACAGCGAGCGCTTCACCACCCGCCGCACGGACTTGCTGCACCACCTGTGCCGCCGCCAAGGCGTCGCCGTTGTAGTTGACCGCGATGGCATAGCCCTGCTTGGCGGCGAGCATGGCGGTGGCGGCGCCAATGCCGCGCGAGCCGCCGGTGATCAGCAGGACTTGCTTCACGATCAGGCGCTCGCCACCTGGCAGGCGCGCTTGGCGCGCTCGCAAGCCAGCAGAATGCGCTCCGGCGTGGCTGGTGCGATCAGGTCGACGCGCGCGCCGTGTCCGGCCGATGCGCTGACCGCGTCGCGCAGCGCGAAGAAGCTTGAGAGCGCCAGCATCAACGGCGGCTCACCGGTGGCCTTGCTGCGGTAGGGTGTCGGGCGCACGTTCTTGCCGTCGAACAGGCTGACCTTGAAGTGCTCGGGCACGTCACTGGCGACCGGGATCTTGTAGGTGCTGGGGCCGTGCGTCAGTAACTTGCCCAACGGGTCCCAGATGCATTCTTCCATCGTCAGCCAGCCCATGCCCTGGATGTAGCCGCCCTCGATCTGACCCTTGTCGATGGCCGGGTTGATACTTTGGCCGACGTCGTGCACGATGTCGACCGCCTTCAGCCACCACTCGCCGGTGCGGGTGTCGATCTCTACCTCGCTGACTGCCGCACCGTAGCAGTAGTAGTAAAAGGCACGGCCTTGCAGGGTGTTGAAGTCGTACTTGATGTCGGGTGTCAGGTAAAAGCCCGTGACGCTCAAACCAACACGGTCCAGCCATGCCTGTTTGACCAGCGTCTGCCATGGCACTGAGGTGGCGCCGGCAGCGGTGCCCGAAGCGCTGACGCGGCGCGCAAAGCCTCCTGAAAATTCGATCTCGGCGGGTTCGCACGTCAGCAGCCGGGCTGCCACTGGCGCCAGCCGTGCGCGCAGCTGGTCGCAGGCGTTGTTGATGGCGGCGCCATTGATGTCGGCGCCGCTGGAGGCGGCCGTGGCACTGGCGTTGGGCACCTTTTGCGTGTTGGTTCCGGTGACGCGAACCAGTTTGAAAGCGATGCCCAAACCATCAGCCGCCACCTGCGCCATCTTGGTGTTCAAACCCTGGCCCATTTCGGTGCCACCGTGGTTGACGCTGACCGAGCCGTCCTGGTAGATGTTGACCAGAGCGCCGCCCTGGTTGAGCATGGTGGCGGTGAACGAGATGCCGAACTTGAGTGGCACCAGGGCCAGGCCGCGCTTGCGCTGCTTGTTCCGGGCGTTGAACTCGGCCACCGCCTGGCGCCGCGCGGCGTAATCGGCTTCCTGTGCTACCTGGTCGATGACCTGGTCGCCGATCCAGTCCTCAATCGTCTGGCCGTACTGCGTGGTCATGGAGCCGGAGTCACCCGAGAGCGCCGGGTCACGGTACAGGTTCACACGGCGCACCTCCAGCGGGTCTTTGCCGAGCTTGTGCAGGAGGAAGATGCGTTTTGGCGCATCGGTGCCCAGGTCTCGCTGACCGAGG
>CAYHDD010000242.1:0-5357 GCA_964355195.1 uncultured Rhodoferax sp.
GATAAGCCTCTGGACTGGTCATGGCGGGTCCCGCCTATAGCTGCTCAGTCCATTCAAAGTCAGTTCCTGAGCTTTAAGGACTGACTTCTTCTTGAGCGTTTGTTCAAATTACGCTATCCACCCAATTCGAGAACTCTTCCAACTCAGCAAGAAGCATTTTTGCATCTGGCAGGGTCACAGGCTTTGCGCCGTATTGCACTGCATCTTTATGAGAAAGCAAGCGCCGATATCGTCTTTCCTGAGCTTGTGGCAATGCATTTCCCAATTTTTCACGAAGAAGTTTAGGAGTTGCCGAGTGGTCCTGTTGATTTACGACGTTTGCTCGCTTGGCCGTGAGACTGTCCCCGAAAGCTATCGCTGAAAGCACAATTTGGCTCACCGCAGGACTCATGTTTTGGCCGGGCTCTGCTAGCACCACGTCTTGTTGTGCAGAACGCAGGAATGCTCTTGCAGTCTCCAGCCGCTGTGACCAGTAAAAAACGTCTACAGTTTTTCTCGGGCTCTGGCTGGTCATACGTTCAGTTCTTTCTTAGTGCAACGGGCTAATTCTTTTTTGGGTGTGTCGCCTTTTAGTACCTTGGCATCGCGTACAACTGACATCCACCAGGTACTGTCAGTTGGTTGCTGTGCGACATCACGTTCAGTCAAAATGATTGGCGAGAGGCTTACGTTGAACTTTTCCGAAAGCTCCAGTAGCTCCTCTCGCAAAATTGCCACGTCCGAATCCGCTCCCTCGATGACTATTGCGATGTCAACGTCACTAGATTGAGTGTCGTTCCCTCTGGAGACACTGCCATAAAGCCATGCGGAACGTGCTTGTTTATGCCGATTAATGGTGGAGCGCAACGCGCCATTAAATGCTTCCCAATGTGAGCGCTCAAAACCAAACAGTGCTTTCAAGTGAGCCGCAAACGGATGTGTTTCTGCAAAGGCAAAAACCTGTGAGCGCGGCTGACCCATTACATTCACGACCCCTTGAGAAGATAGGCTGTCCAGCACCCGGCGAACTCCGGGAGGTGTCAAGCCTGCGTCGTTGGCGAGCTGTTTGGCACCCAGAGCTCCACCGTGAGCCAGCAAGGCTCTGAGCACGCGGACATGCCCGCTGCTGGCCAGAAGGCTTGTTAGAGGGTACTTTGTGTAACTTTGATGAAGTGGTGCGGTCATAGCAATAGCGTCGGATTCAAGAAAAGTTTACTTTCCTTGAAGAAAGTAAACTTTTCTTATTTTTGACAGTTTACCGATAATCCAAAGGAAAATCAACTTTCCTTTAAGAAAGTTATCTTTCCTTGTTGAGTGCCAAAAATTTGAATCTGGGCGGGTATATTCCCCGTTCCTCTGGGTCGGGGATGTTCATTAAAGATGCTTGTCAAAGTAAAGGATGTCCTCTATCTTTGAGGCATGACCTACAAGCCCCCCGGTCGCACGGCTGGCGTCATGCACCGCTACCGCTGAGGGGCCACAACACCTCGATTGGAGTTTTAGGTCGGAAAAAATTAAGTCCAAAGAGCAATCCTTCGTAAGTTGTTGAAACTTGGAAGAGATTGTAGGAAATCACATTGTGTTTTCAACACGATAACTTAACGCCTGGACCTGAAGCTGGAGGCGCTGGCAATCCGGTAAACGAAGAGCATTTAGCAACTCCTTATTGGAACGGCTAGTGGTTTGGGGGCGAATATCTCATGCGGCTATTTCCTTTGGTGCGGGGGCCTGCTTGGGTTTCGGGTCACGACCTGTCCTGAGGCGCGCCTGCACGGCCTCACGCAGCAGGTACTCCACCTGGGCATTGACGCTGCGCAGCTCCGACGCGGCGAGACGGGCGATCTGCTCCCACAGGACCGGATCAATCCGCAGCGCGAAGGACTTCTTGTCAGGACTGGCCATGAGGCGCAATGCTACCCGCTCAGTTGTAGAGTGTGCCGGTGTTGACGACCGGCTGCGCGTCATGGTCCGAGCACAGCACCACCAGCAGATTGGTCACCATCGCCGCTTTTCGTTCGTCGTCGAGCGCCACCAAACCGCGTTCCTCCAGGCCAGCCAGGGCCAGTTCGACCATGCCGACTGCACCCTGCACAATCAGGCTGCGCGCCGCGATGATGGCCTGCGCCTGCTGGCGGCGCAACATGGCGCCAGCAATTTCAGGGGCGTAGGCCAGATGGGTGAGCTTGGCGTCCACGACCACAATACCGGCCAGCGAAAAGCGGTCCTGCAACTCCTGGCGCAGCGCTACGCCCACCTGCTCGCCACCTGAGCGCAAGGTGATTTCGGTGGGCTTGGCGCTGCCCGCTTCGTCCAGATTGTCATAGGCGTAGCTGGAGGCCAGGTGGCGAACGGCGGCCTCGGCCTGGGTCAGCACATAGGAACCGAAGTCCTCCACGTCAAAGCTGCAACGAGCCGTGTCCTCCACACGCCAGACTACCGCCGCCGCTATCTCGATCGGGTTACCGCGCAGGTCATTGACTTTCAGCTTCTCGCTGTTGAAATTGTGGGCGCGCGTTGACACTTTGCTGCGCGTCAGAAACGGATTGCACCAACGAAGGCCCTCGCTGCGGTCCGTGCCGCGGTAGCTGCCGAACAGCTTGAGCAAGGCCGTTTGATTCGGGTTCAGGGTGTACAGGCCGGCGAAACACGCCACTGCCACCAAGCCCGCCAGCACCGCCATCGCAAAAGTTACGCCGCCGGGTGCGCGTGTCACGGCGAGCGCCGCGCTGAGCGAGAGGCCAATGCCGATAGCTATCGCCGCGAAGCCGCTGTAGGTCTTGGCCAGATATTCTTTGGAAGCTTGTTTGTTCATGTTGATGATCCCGGGTTATGGCTCCAACCGTCCGACTGAAGTCCGCTCCAATCTCACAAAACGAATCAGTGAGCGAGATCAAAGTGATATCACTATAGCATCACTTGTTCAAGCCTGTCAATGGGTACCCTCCAGTGGCGACCGTCCGCGCCAGAGTTTCGTCACCGTGGCGAGCTCCAGGCTTTCGCCCAGTAGACCTGCCGGGGACGGGGCGCAACAACGCACCGACTGGAGTAGAGTCGCTTCATCACAGCAGTTCTTGAAGGATCATTCCATGACAGGTCTTGCCAAACCGTTCTTTGCGCTGGTCTGTTGCCTGGCAACCGCCAGCGCACTGGCCGCCGGGCTCGTGGACATCAGTGCGAGCGATGCCACTGGCGGCATCAGGGAAGCCCTTGGCAAAGGCGCGGCCTCCGCAGTGTCGTCCCTGGGCAAGGAAAACGGTTTCCTGGGCAATGCCAAAGTCAGGATTGCCTTGCCCGATTCGTTGAAGAGCGCCGACAAGGCACTGCGCCTGATGGGTCAGGGCAAGTACACCGACGAACTGATCGAGGCCATGAACCGCGCCGCCGAGGCGTCTGTGGCAGAGGCCAAACCCATCCTGCTGGAGTCGATCAAGAAGATGTCAGTGGTCGACGCCAAAAATATATTGATGGGCGGTCAGGACAGCGTCACGCAGTACTTCAGGCGCACTTCAACCGAGCCCCTGACGCAGAAATTCAGGCCCATCGTTCGCAAATTCACGCAGAAGGTGAAGCTCGGTGAGCAATACAACAAGTTTGCTGGCAAGGTGGCCAGTCTGGGCCTGATCGACAAGAAGGACGCCGATCTGGACAGTTATGTCACGCAGAAGAGCCTGGATGGCCTGTTCCTGATGATTGCCGAACAGGAAAAAGAACTGCGAGCCAATCCGCTCGGTGCCGCCAGCGCCCTGCTCAAAAAGGTCTTTGGCGCTATCTGAGTCCGACCAAGGCAAAATCGTCGTTTTCCAGCTACCATAATTCTTTCCGGGGCAGACATGAATACCGAACTGACACATTGGCGATTTTTTCGCGCCGGTGGCTTTGACCAGGTCCGCATCGAGAGCGCGGCTGAGTTGCTGGCCATTGGCGAGCTCGACCAGAAGCTATGGGTGGCGCTTTCCTGCCCGACCACGGGCATTGAATTTGACGCGCGCACGCTATCGTTTGTCGACAGCGACGCGGACGGACATATTCGTGCCCCCGAACTGATTGCGGCCGTTCAATGGGCGGCAGGGCGCTTGCGTGATCCGGCACTGTTGACCGCCAAGCTGGCGGGCGTGCCGTTGAACGCGATCCGCGATGACGATGACGAGGGCAAGGCCATCGCAGCGGCTGCTGCGGTCTTGATCGGCTCTGAGGCGAGCGACCCGACGCGCCTGATCACGGTCGAGGAGGCCAGTGCGGCACAGGCCAGTCACGCCGCTTTGGCGCTGGCGCAATGGGAGCACTCGGGCGCCCCAATCAAACCTCTTGGCGAGGCCACAGAGACCGCCTACGCGGCACTACAGGCCGTGGCCGACAAGGTGGAGGACTTCTTTGTGCGAGGTCGGCTGGCTGCCTTTGACAGCCGCGCCGCAGACGCCCTCAACGCCGCCGAGGAAACCTTCAAGGCGATCACCGTTGGTCCCTTGCAGGCTGACGCCGAGGCTATCGCTGCGCTTCCCTTGGCGCACATCAGCGCCTACGCATCTCTGCCGCTGGTCATGGGCCTGAACCCGGCGTGGACGGCGCGTCTGGCGGCCCTGCGCGAGGCGGCGGTTACACCACTTCTTGGCCCGCTTGAGAGCCTGAGTCAGGCCGACTGGCAGGCGCTGAAAGACCAGCTTGCGCCCTACGGCGCCTGGATCAGCGCAAAACCTGACGCCGAGGCCGAAGGCGCCGGTGTGCGAGAGCTCGAAAAACTAAGCCGCTACGTGCGCGACCTGCTCCAGCTGGCCAACAATTTTGTCGCTTTCAAGGACTTCTACACGCACCAGGGCAAGGCCACTTTCCAGATCGGTACGCTCTACCTCGATGGGCGTTCCTGCGAACTGTGTGTGGCGGTCAACGATGCCGGCAAGCACGCCGCGCTGGCCTCGCTGTCGCGCCTGTGTCTGGTCTATTGCGACTGTGTGCGCGGTGCCGACAAGCTGAGCATTGCCGCGGCCTTTACGGCCGGCGACGCGGATCAACTGATGGTCGGGCGCAACGGCGTCTTCTACGACCGCCAGGGCAAGGACTGGGACGCCAGCATCGTCAAGATCATCGCTCACCCTATCAGCCTGCGCCAAGCCTTCTGGTCGCCCTACAAGCGTCTGGGGCGCATGGTCGGGGAGCAGATGCAGAAGATGGCCGCCGCCAAGGCCGCCAGCGCCGACACCAAACTGACCCAGGTGACGCTCGATGCCGGCAAGAAGGTCGGCACGGCGGCGCCCGCCCAGCCCGCAGCGACAGCGCCGTCGGCCTTTGATGTGGGCAAGTTTGCCGGTATCTTTGCCGCCATTGGCCTCGCCGTGGGAGCGCTCGGTACGGCGTTGGCCTCGATGCTGGCGGGCTTGCTGACG
>CAYHDD010000243.1:0-5357 GCA_964355195.1 uncultured Rhodoferax sp.
TGCCTTGGCGTCGGCAAGGTCGCTTGGTGATGTGGCCGCCCAGGAGAAGCGGGGCGTGACACAAATCAATCGGCTCAAGCGTGACTGGCAAGCTGCGGTGCTTGAGCTGGGGGAGTGGAATCCTGGTACGGACGATTTGCGCAAACTGCTGCCACCCACGCAGGACGAAACCCATGCCCTGATCAAAACGCGCAGCGACCTGGAGTTGGCGGTCTCGACGCTCGCTGGCCGCTTGGCCGATACCAAGGCCGATATTCAGGCGCTGCAGCTCGATATATCGCAATACAAGGCGGTGCACCAGCCAGTGACACTAGCGCAAGTGCAAGACGTTCGCAGCTCCCGTGATTTGACCTGGCAAGCCATCAAGTCAGGCAAGGCCGTCATGAAGGACTCTGCTCGTGGTTATGAGAAGGAGGTTGCCCAGGCCGATTCGCTTTCTGACCAACGGCACGACCGGGCACAGGAAGAAACCGAGTTGCAGTCGCGTCTGGACCGTCTACAGCGTTTGCAGCAGCAGCTGCTGGAGCTCGAATCTCGTTTGCAGGAAAGCACGAAGGGCCTGTCCAGCTTTGATAAAAATTGGAATGCGCGTAGCAAGGTCGCCGGGCTGGTCGGAATGCCGCTGCTGCGGGTCAATGATTGGCGCTCGGCCCGCGAGCGGGTTCTTGGCGCCGCTGACGCCTTGCTGGAGGCACAGTCATCGCAAGAAGATTTTGTGGTGAGTGTTACCCATGCCAGTGATGCGTTGCTGCAGGCCGGGCTGGCGGTTCAACCGGAAGCACAGAATCTGAAGCTGTCCGCGTTGATTTTGTTAGCTGATGACATGGTGAGTTCTGCCACCCGAGCGCAGGAGCGGCGCAGCACGCTGGCAACCCAAAAAATCCGCGCTGAGGCAGCGACTCCCGAGTTGAACAACCGGCTTGTGAAGGCACGGGCGGCATTGGACAACTGGCAGTTGGACCTGCAGAAGAATCTTGCGCTGGCCCATCTGCCGCTGGAGGTAAATATCGGTGCCATTGAAGGCGCGCTTGCCTTGTTTGAGCGCATGTATCAGCAGCTTGAAAAGATAAGAGACATTCGCGTCAACCGCATCGACATGATGCGCCATGACCTCAATGAATTTGCCGCAACGGCCAAATCGCTGGCGGCAGACATTGCGCCAGAAATTTCGCAGCAGGCAGCAGTCCAGATTGCCATAGCCTTGGACATGCGCTTGAAGCAGGAGTTATCGGCTTCGCAAGAGCTTGGCCGCCTGACAACGGAAGTGGAAAAAGCCACAGCGCAGGCCACTGCCGCCAGCCGCCGAATTGCCGAAGCGAAAGCCAGTCTGGAACCCCTGCTGCGGCTGTCTGGCGCAACGGACAACGAGGGCTTGCGGTGCGCGACTGAACGCTCGGATCGCCTACGCTCGGTGACCTCTGAAATAGACCAAACCGTCAAACAGTTGTTGCAAGCGGGCGATGGCCTGGACCGGCGAACGCTTGAAGCTGCGTTTCAGGCGACCGATGTCAACACGATTTCAATTCGACTGCCAGAGATCAAACTCCAGACTGATGAAATGGTGGCACAGCAAAATCGCTTGTCTGGCGAACTGAATGCGGCCGAAACCGCTCTGGGAAAAATCGCTGGTCAGGATGAGGCGGCACGGGCTGAGTCGCAGCGGCAAGAGGCGTTGGCCAGAATGTCAAACGCGGTGGAGCGCTACATCAAAGTCTACACGGCGGCCAAGCTGTTGCGCTGGTCCATTGAGCGCTTTCGCGAAAGCAAACAAGGCCCGATGCTGGCCAGGGCGAGCGCTGTGTTTCAGGGGCTGACTCAAGGTGGGTTTAACCGGTTGGTGCTTGATTACGAGAGCGAGCCCCTGAAACTTTCCGGGCAACGTGGTAGCGCAGAATTGGTCGGCATCGAAGGCATGAGTGAAGGCACTCGCGACCAACTTTATCTGGCATTGCGTCTGGCTGCGCTGGAACTGCATCTGGAGCAGACCGTGCCCTTGCCCTTTATCGCTGACGATCTTTTCATCAATTACGACGATGGCCGTGCCAAGGCCGGGCTGGAGGCCTTGGCCAAGCTGTCCGAGATGACCCAGGTTATTTTCTTGAGCCACCATGGGCATCTGGTGCCGCTGGCGCAGGCGGTGTTTGGCGATAGGCTCAATGTCGTGAAGTTGAGTTGAAACGACTGGCTCAGCGTGTGCATTGCCAAAGAGGTTGCAATAAATATCATCGCCGCCCATGAACAAAGCCAAGCTAAAGTCCTCACGCCGCGCATTGATCGGAACATGGCTCGCCCTCTGGGCCACGGCATCACGCGCCAGCGCCGGATTGACGAGTGCCGCCGTGCATGAGGCACGTGATGCCGACATCTGCCTGAGCAAGTTCAGGATCGCCCTCGACCGGAACCTGCAGGACCGCCCAATTGGCGACATTGTTGTGGAAATGGGCAAGACCTTTCTGGGTACACCCTACGTCGCCAGCGCGCTCGAAGTGCCGGGCACGGAGCGACTGGTTGTCAATATGCGCGGCCTGGATTGCGTGTCGTTCTATGAAAATGCGTTGGTGCTGGCGCGTTGCATCAAGCTCGGTACGACCCGTTTCGACGACTACCAGGCGCAGTTGCAGTTCATCCGCTACCGCGACGGCAAAGTCGATGGTTATCCGAGCCGCCTGCACTACACGTCGGATTACATCGATGACAACGCACGGCGCGGCACCTGGCAAGACGTGACGCGCAGCCTCGGAGGCGTGGTTTTCGAGAACCGCGTCGGTTTCATGTCGGCCCATCCTGAGGCGTACCGCCAGTTGAAGGACAACGACGCCTTTCGTCAGCGAATCGCGGCGCAGGAGGCAGCGATTAACGCGCGCACGCGCTACTTCATTCCGAAGGACAAGGTTGAAAGCGTCATCGATCAGCTCCGCAATGGCGACATCCTGGGCACGACCACCAACGCGCCTGGCCTGGATACTTCGCACACCGGCATCGTCATCACGGACCGGGGCGTCACACGGTTGATGCATGCGCCCCTGGCCGGCAAGCAAGTGCTGATCAGCGACCACCCGCTGCACGTCTACCTGGCGGCGAATCGGGGTCAGACCGGGATCATGGTGGTGCGTCCGCTGGAGCCGGTGCCGGGGTAGGAAGTATCCAGCGCGGCGCTCCCGGAGTGCCTCTATCGCGGGTTTGAAGTGGACTGACCGAAGGGACGTACCCGATAAAGCGGGAAGTTAAACTTGTGGCCATGCCTGCGCCTTGTTTCAAGTCCTCTTTGCTGGTCCTGGTTTTGAGCGTCAATGGAGCCTATGGCGCTGGGCCCTGTGCTGACTACGCTGCGCGCCTGCCGAACCTGCGGCGCGGCCTGTGCGAAGCTGCGGCACTCCAAGCCACGACCGCCCGAACGGTCAAGGGACGCACCCTGTGGATAAGCGACATCAAGGCCGAGCAGCCTGGCTTGCGTGTGTTAGTCGTGGGTGCCATTCATGGTGATGAGCCGTCTTCGGCTGCGGTCACGTTTCACTGGATCAAGCTTGCCGCGCAAACGCCCACGGTGGGCGCGCAATCGGTTCATTGGCGTTTTGTGCCGGTACTCAATCCGGACGGGCTTTTCAGTCGGCCGTCGCGCCGCGTCAACGGTCACGGCGTTGATTTGAACCGCAATTTCTCCACACCCAACTGGGAGCGCGATGCCAAACTCTACTGGGAAAAACGAACCCGCAAGGACCCGCGTCGCTGGCCCGGACCGAAGGCCTTGTCGGAGCCCGAGTCACGCTTCCTGCATGAGCAACTTCGCGACTTCAAGCCGCAACTGGTCGTCAGCCTGCACGCGCCCTACGGTGTGCTCGACTTTGACGGACCCGTGGTGCCGCCCTCGCGGCTGGGCAGCCTTTACCTGCATCAGGTGGGCGTTTTTCCGGGCTCACTGGGCAACTACAGCGGGCTGCACAACGGCGTGCCGGTGGTAACGATCGAGTTGCCCAACGCGACGCGCACACCGCGTGACGCCGAGATCGGTCTGATGTGGAGGGACTTGTTGGGCTGGATGACCACGCGACTCGCTGCCACGCCGAAAGTCGCTGCCGTGCCGGACGCCTATCTGGTCAGCAAATTGCTGCCAGCGGCACCGACTGCCAAATAGGACAGGTTGCCGCGTGCGATGGCGTAGAGGTCCTTGCTGGTTCCGGTAACCTGGGGTGTCCATAGCAGACCATCGGTGCTGGTGAAAATCGCCCCGGCGTTGCCAATGGCGACCAATTGGGAGCCCATGAGGACCGCATTGAGCGCGCTGGTGCTGCTCAGCGTCTGTGCGGTCCAGGTGGCGCCATCGGCGCTGCTGAGCACGGTGCCAGCAGCGCCGACGACCACATAGGTGCCTGTACCGGAGGTCAATGAGGTGATGCCGTAGCTGATGCCGCGCAGGTCAACGCTGCTGCCGCTGGCCACTGCACTCCAGGTCAGGCCGTCGGTGCTCTTGACCATGGTACCGCCCGCCCCGGCTGCCATCCAGGTGCCACCGTTGTACGTGCTGTAGTTGACGGCGTACAGATCACGGCTGGTTGCCGTGCTGGTCGCTGGAGTCCAGGTTGTGCCGTCGGCGCTGGTGATGATGGTGCCGTTGGCGCCAACAGCGACGTTCAGGTTCAGGCCGTTGCTGGCGATGGCATACAGGTTCTGCGTGGTGCCGCTGTTTTGCGCATTCCAGGTGACGGCGTCCGAACTGAGCAGGATGACGCCGCCATCGCCCACCAGCTTGAAGCTGCCAAAGTAGGCGGCGCCGTTGAAGTTGCTGCTGGTGGCGCTGTTGATCGCGCTCCAACTGACGCCATCAGAACTGGTGTGGAGCGCGCCCGCCGCGCCCGCTGCCACATATTTGGTGCTGCTGAGAAGCCCGTCGGCCGAGGTGAGCGTGGCCCAGGTGAGGCTGCGCAGGTCTCCACCGCTGCCGATCGTGGTACCCGCGCTCCAGGTGGCACCGGCCAGTCTGGCGGTCGCCGCGACCGGTGTCGCGCCTGGCCCACCGGGACCACCATTGGTGCGACCATTGAGGGAGAACGAGTAGCTCAAATCGTTGGGCAGGCCGGTTACAACGTACGGCGAAGTCACCTTCAGGATGACATTGCCGCCCGGCAGGCCAAACCAGGCCTGCATGGTTGAAGTGCTGCTTGGGGCGTAGGTTGTCGGACCAAAGAAAAGCCAATATTCAACGCCGTCCTTCACGTCCCAGGTGATGGTGGCCGATGACTCGCCCGGGCTGACGGCAAGGCCGGTTGGCGCTGCGGCCGGTTCGCCATTGCCACAGGCCACCAAGAGGAGCGCCGTCAACAGGGCCGCGAGGAACAACTTGAAAGAGCGCAAAAACATAG
>CAYHDD010000244.1:0-5341 GCA_964355195.1 uncultured Rhodoferax sp.
CACTGCCGACAGCACGATGGGGTAACCAAGTTCCTTCGTGAGGCCTTCAAGCCGTGATGCGGTGTTAACCGTATCCCCCACCGCCGAATAATCGTAACGGTCCGCTGAACCAATGTAACCGACCAGTGCGGGCCCAAAGTGCAGCCCAATACCAATGGCAATCTGCGGGCCAGCGCGAACCTGCTGCTCCCGGTTAAAGACGTCGAGTTGGACCAGCATTTCCTGGGCCGACCGAAACGCATCGCCGCACGGGTCTTGCCCCGCCATTGGAGCGCCAAAGACGGCCATGATGCCATCCCCAATAAATTTGTCCAGAGTCCCCTGGTGGCGGTGAATCGTGCCCGCCATATGCTGAAAATAGCGATTCAGGAAATCGGTGACGACCTCCGGAGGAAGATGCTCGCTCAAGGACGTGAAATTGCGGATATCAGAAAAAAGAACGCAAATTTCCCGACGCTCACCAGCGCTCTTGGGATGAAGTCGTCCTGCAAGAATTTCTTTCAGCACAGTTGGGCTGACCGCGCCGTCAAAAGCCTGCCTGAGCCGGCGCCGTTCGGCACTCACTTGCCACGACTTCAACCCGGTGCGAGCGCCAAGCCCCGCCAGCAGGGCAAGGCACCAACTTGGCGCTGGTATGGCCCAGCCCGCGCGAAGCAGCAGGGGTGAGGCGACCAGTAGGGCCACCAGCAACACGCCGCTGCCAAGCCAAGCTCTCTTGCCCGGCTTGAGCCACCAACTGAGCGTGAGCAGAATGGCAACCAGGCGTCCAAGGCTCTCGTCGAGTTCCTTGATGAGATTGCCAGCCAGGAGGCCCCGTAATTGCATGGCATGGATAAAGACCCCGTGGGTCGTGCTGCCCGTGTCGCTCAATGCAAGCGCCAAGGGCACCGGGAGTTGATCGTCGTGTGCCAGCAAGCTGCCCAGGAGCACCGCCTTGCCGGCGAAGGCGTGCCGAAGATAGTCTTTGTCGTTGGCAGCCCGCCGCGATAACACTTCATGCAATGGCAGATAACTGAACCGGGGTCCCCGGTACATCGGAATGATGCCCGCGTGGACCGCAACATTCATACGGCGCGCCACTTGCCCCGCAAGAGTCGCCACCGGCTCCTGGTCGACACCGAGTCGTTCGTTGAATCGGCGCACGACGCCATCGTCATCCTTGCGAACGAAGGCAAGGCCCTGGCTCTCAGGACCTGCCAGTTTTTCAAAAAGCGGATGCAGTGGTCTCGGACTTCCGTCGGCCATGATTCCGATTCCAAGCACCAGCGGTGCCACCGCTCGCAGCGTGATGATTCCCCTTGCCAGCGCCGCATCAAGCCCCGGCAGAAGGGCATCGTATGACGTTTCGGGCAGGACCAGGTCAAGCCCCACCGCGCGCGCATTGGCCGCCGCCATAGCTTCCAGGAACTGACCGACCTGGCGGTGCAAGGTGGCCACCGGAACGCCAAACTGCTTGAGGCTGGCGTCATCAATGCCCACCACGACAACGGAGTCGTCACCGTTCAGAACCTCGGGGCTCCTCAACCACTGGTACTGGAGGTCCAGCCAGCGCAGTTCCAGCCGTGTGGTCAATCCCGCTGTCAACATCAGGGCAACCGCCATCACGACGGTAGCAAAGCCGAGCCACGTCGAATAACGCGGGGGATAAGTCATGAGAGCGTGAACGAACGGCGAGTCCGTCGAGTGCTACAGGTAAGCCAATGTTATCCGACCGGCACCGGGGGCAGCTCGGAGCCGGGGTGCACGCAGTCACTCATCCCGGCGCCGTTGGACCACGCGCCTGAGTTCAGTGCTACCTGTGCAAGCCATCGCTCGCCGCGATTACACTTCGCCCACCCCATGAACGACAGCAACACCGTCTCGTTTGAACAGCAACTGGTCGGGCACCGTGGCTACCTGCTGCGCGTGGCGCGGCTTCAATTGCGTAACGAGACCTGGGCCGAAGATGCTGTGTCGGAAACGTTGTTGGCGGCGCTCGCCAAGCCACAGGCGTTTGGCAATCGTTCGCAGCTCAAGACCTGGTTGGTGGGTATTCTGAAGCACAAGGTGATCGATGCTCTGCGCCATTACAAGCGCGAGGTGTGCGTGTCGGAAAATTCGGAAGATGAAGATGTCGACCCGCTGGAGTACATGGGCTTCAAGGCGGATGGTCATTTCTCGCAACAGCCCTCGGACTGGGGTAATCCTGAACAGGACCTCAGCAGCCGCCAGTTCCTGGCAGTGATGGATGCTTGTGCCAGCAAATTGCCTGCAGTGCAGGGCCGACTGTTTCTGATGCGCGAGTGGCTGGAATTCTCTGTGGAGGAAATCTGTAAGGAATTGGCGCTGACGCCGACCAACCTCTATGTGCAACTCCATCGTGCCCGGCTTCGCTTGCGCGAATGCCTCGAATTGAACTGGTTTGCCAAACCACACGCGCAATGATTCGGTTTCAACGAAGCTGCAAGCAAGTGACTGCTCTCGTGATTGCACGCGAGGACCGTGCTCTGCCTTGGCGCGACCGTCTGGCGCTTCGCCTGCACATGGCGATTTGCGCCGCCTGCCCGACCTTCGAGCGCCAGGTACTGACCATGCGCAACGCCATGCAGCAGTGGAAGAACTATGAGGCCGACCTGCCGCTGGGTGATGAGTCGGCAAAGGCGGCGCCCCAGAGGACACCATGAAGCGTCGCGATCTGATTCAGATGGGCATCGGGGGCAGTCTGTTGAGCGTCAATAGCGCCAGTGCCGCCCAAGTTGGCGGGCCGGTTCAGGTGCTTGAGGCTTCGGTGACTGACTTGCAGGCAGCCATGACGCGCGGTTCGTTTAGCTCTGTGCAGTTGGTCAATGCTTACCTGGAGCGCATCAAGACCATCGACCGCGCCGGACCCCGCATCAACGCCGTCATCGAGTTGAGCCCGCAGGCGAGCGCCATCGCAGCCGAACTGGACCGCGAGCGCAAATTGAAAGGGCCACGAGGTCCACTGCATGGCATCTGCGTGCTGTTGAAGGACAACATTGCCACTGCCGACCGCATGCAGACGACGGCCGGTTCGCTTGCTCTGGTGGGGCAGGTGGCGGCGCAGGACGCGTTCATCGTGACCAAGCTGCGCCAGGCCGGCGCCATCATCCTGGGCAAGACCAATTTGTCGGAGTGGGCCAATATTCGTTCGACGCGTTCGACCAGTGGCTGGAGTGCGCGCGGCGGTCTGACCAGGAACCCCTATGCCCTGGACCGCAACACCAGTGGATCGAGTTCCGGTTCGGCCGCAGCCATGGCAGCCAGCCTGGCCAGTATCGCCGTGGGCACCGAGACCGACGGCTCCATCACTTCGCCCGCATCGCTGGCCAGCCTGGTCGGGCTCAAGCCCACCGTTGGCCTGGTCAGCCGCGCCGGCATCATTCCGGTTGCCCACTCGCAGGACACTGCCGGACCGATGACGCGCTGCGTGGCCGATGCCGCCGCGCTGCTGAGCGCGCTGGCTGGCCCGGATGCGCAGGATCCGGCGACGGCCGCGGCGGGCGAGCATCAGCAGGACTACGGCCGTTTTCTGGATAGCCAGGGCTTGCAAGGCAAACGTCTGGGTGTCGTGCGCAGCCAGTTTGCAGCGCAAAGCGATCTGGTGGCGAGCCTGATTGAAGCTGAGTTGGCGCTCCTCACGGCGCAGGGTGCCGTCCTGATCGAGGTGTCCGAAATTCCGAACACGGCCAAGTACGCTGACTCCGAATTGACGGTACTACTGTATGAACTGAAGGCCGACTTGCCCCAGTACCTTGCCCGCTACGCGCCCGGCGCGGCGATCAAGTCACTGGCCGATGTGATTGCCTTCAATGAGCGCAACGGCGCGGCCGAAATGCGCCATTTTGCGCAGGAGCTGTTTGTCAGTGCGCAGGCCAAGGGCGGCCTGGACAGCCCGGAGTACCAGGATGCGCTGGCCAACAACATGAAGTTCTCGCGCGCAGAGGGCATTGACAAAGTGTTGACTGAACATCGCCTGGACGCGCTGGTGGCGCCCACCGGAGAACTGGCTTGGCTGACCGACTTCATTCGCGGCGATGCCTCGGGCAACAGCTTTACCTCACCGGCTGCGGTGGCGGGCTACCCGCACATCACGGTGCCGGCAGGCTTTGTGCACGGTTTGCCGTGCGGCATTTCCCTTGTGGGCAAGGCCTGGAGCGAACCGGCCCTGATCGCCATGGCGTACGCCTACGAGCAGGCGTCGCGTCGGCGCCGCGCACCGACCTATGCGCACAGCGTCAATCGCAGCACTTAACGCACCGGGTTTTCGATCCGACCGATCCCCTCGATCTCGATCCGTACGACGTCGCCCGCCTTCAGGTATCTGGGTGGCTTGAAGCCGATGCCGACGCCGGCCGGTGTGCCGGTGGCGATGACGTCGCCGGGGTGCAGCGTGATGCCGGTGGAAAGGGTTTCGATCAGCGTCGGGATGTTGAAGATCAGATCGTTGGTGCGCGCATCCTGGCGCAATTCACCGTTGACCCAGCAGCGCACGCCGGTGTCGGCGCCATTCAATTCATCGGCACTCACCAGCCACGGGCCCATCGGGCAGAACGTATCGAAGGATTTGCCCATATGCCATTGCAGGTGGCGGTTCTGCCAATCGCGCGATGTGACATCGTTGACGATGGTGTAGCCCCAAACGTGCTGCATCGCATTGGCGGCGCGAATGCCTTTGCCACCCTTGCCGATGACGACGGCCAGTTCGGCTTCGTAGTCGATGGCCTCAGACACGGCAGCTGCGGGCAGTTCGATGAAGTCGCCCGTGCCGACCACGGTCTCGGGGACTTTGCTGAAGACGATGGGGACGCTCGGTGCATCGCCGGTGCTGCCCAGACTGGTGCCGGCCAGCTCTTTGGCGTGGGCGTGGTAGTTCTTGCCGACACAGAAGATGTTGCGCCGTGGGTGTGGTATTGGCGAGCGCAGATGCACTTCGGTCAGCGGGACGGCGGCCAGCAAGGCCGGCAGCGCCGCGCCGCGCGCCTGCACCTCCAGAATGCCCAGGGCGCCGCGTTCGGCCTGCTCGGCCGATACGGCAAAGGGCTGGACCGATTGCAAGTCGGCGCTGACCAGACCAACGGCCGGGGCACCTTGCAGGTAGAAGGAGGCAATTTTCATGATGGCTGTCTGTGAAGTGAAGAGAGGGTTGCAGGCTGGCCCCGGGTCTGCCGCGCCGGGAGACGCCGAGCGCACAGGGGGTGAATGGGAATCAAATCGTAGCAGAGCTGGGGCCGTCGAGCCCGGCTTGTCGCGCTACGCATCCTGAAAACATGCAGTTTGTCCGCTGATATTGCAGCGCGTCGCTTGCCGCTGGCGCGCTCGCTCGCATCTGCCTAAAGTCGCG
>CAYHDD010000245.1:0-531 GCA_964355195.1 uncultured Rhodoferax sp.
TCATATAGCACCTTTGAATGTGAGCGCAACACCGTTGTTGCAATAGCGCTTGCCTGTCGGTGCAGGGCCGTCGTTGAACACGTGGCCCTGGTGCCCTTCGCAGCGCGCGCAGTGGTATTCGGTGCGTGGCAACACCAGCTTGAAATCGGCAAGCAGAAAACGTCGGGTCATGCTGGAACTCTCTGGTAGTGGCTGATACAGGTTTAGTCGCACGAGACCGCGAAATCTTTCAATACATGGCCGCAACCGTACTGGGTTTGCCGTTGGCGCTCCATGCAGACTCGGTCAGGCCAGCAACGCAGCCAGTCCGCCCTCGGGTTCGAAACGCTGGTTGCGGTAAATCAGACGCGTCGGGCCCGGCCAGGCAGGCTCGGCGACGTTGTGGTGTGCATCGCCGGGGTAACACACGGCGCGCTGCCCCTCCAGCTCAAACGGCTGCGGCTCGATCAGCGCGGGTGGCGTACTGCGCGCCCGCTCTAGCAGGTCGGTCACGCGCTCAAAGCGCGCCAGGTGCGCGAGCGTCATGATCTT
>CAYHDD010000245.1:541-5330 GCA_964355195.1 uncultured Rhodoferax sp.
TGCCAATAGTGTTCAAGTGCCTGGCGCGGACTGAGCCAGACCAGTTCGGTGGCTTCGTGCTCGTCGTGGCGTGCCTCCTGCTCGGTCGGCGCCAGCGCCGCAAAGAAGCGTGTGTCAAAGCGCTTGTTGCTGACCGTTGGCACGCGCGGCGTGATCCAGCGCGACCAGGGTACGACCTGACTGCTCTGCATCTGCAAACCCAAACGCTGCACGGTGGCGAAAAAACTCTCACCAGCGTCCAACTGCTCCCGCACTTGCTGCACCACCGGCGCCGACACACCCTGGCAGAGCAGCAAGCCGCACTCTTCAAAAGTCTCGCGCAACGCTGCCACGTAGAGAGCGGCTGCGCTCGGCGCGTCGAGATCAAATTGACCCAGCGCCTGCTGCAATTGCTGCGGGGACTGCTCCAGAATGCTGGCATCGGCGAGTCGGTCTGCCGGGTCGAGTTTCCCGCCCGGAAACACATGTGCCCCACCCAGAACCTGAGAGTCCCCGTGGCGGCGCATCATCAGCACTTGGACACCGTCGCGTGCATCGCGCAACAGCATCACCGTGGCCGAGGCGAGCGGCGCACTGTGCACCTCGTCCCAATTGAGTTGAATTCCCATCCCGGCATTTTCGGCGCAATCGTCGCCAACTGGAGATTGGCCACCCGTAACCGCTATTTCGAGACGTTTGGCGATGTGCGCGAAGTCATCCAGCAATTCTTCGCTCGATGGCAATATCCCAATCTTGTTGTGAAGACGCTATGCAGCACTACCTATGAGGCAATATCAGAAATGGGGTCATCGGCAGCCCACACGCGGCATCATTTTTCGAAACGGTGCGACTGTCTTTCGCGCCACCGACGTCCATATCGGGTGGCAACACGACACCGTTCTTCACAGCCAGTATTTCTGCCATGACACTGACGGCGATCTCCGACGGCGTCTTGCTGCCGATGTACAGACCGATCGGCCCACGCAGGCGGGACAAATCCCTCTCGCTCTGGTCGAAATGTTCGACCATTCGCTGCTTTCTCGCGTCGGTATTGCGGCGGCTGCCGATGGCGCCGATATAGAACGCCACAGTCTTCAGTGCCTCGAGCAAAGCCAGATCGTCCAGCTTGGGGTCATGCGTCAGCGCCACTATGCAAGTGCGGAGGTCGACATTGAACCCAAGCACCACGTCGTCGGGCATGTCGTGCACCAATTGCACTCCCGCAACGGACCAGCTTCCCCGATACTCTTCCCGCGGATCGCACACCGTGACGGCGAAGCCGTTGAACAGGGCCATGGTCGCCAGGTATTCGGCGAGTTGACCTGCGCCAATGATCAGCATTCGGTATTCAGGGCCAAAGGTGTTGACCAGTTCCGAAGCGCAGACCGTCAACCGCTCCGAAACGTCGCTGGACCGCAGTCTGACCAGGCCATCCCTCAGACGCACGCGGCGCTGCACCAGCTGCCCGGCTTCCAGGTCGGTCACCAGTTGCACCAAGCTGCGCACGTCGGGATCAAACTCCAGCAGAAGTTCCAAAGTGCCCCCGCAGGGCAGTCCGAAGCGGTGCGCTTCATCGGCGCTGACGCCGTACTTGACAAAGGCTGGGGCATTGGACGGTATCTGGCTTGAGCCAGCCTCTGGCAGAAAGACCCCATGTGCGCTACGCAATGTGTCGGTGGTTCCGTTGATCTGTCGATAGCGATGAATCAAATCATCTTCAATGCAACCGCCTGACACCGAGCCGACCACAGAGCAGTCTTCGGACAAGGCCATGATCGATCCCACCGGTCGGGGGGAAGATCCCCAGGTTCGGACCACCGTGGCCAGCAGTGCCCTCTTCTTCGCCAAGCGCCAATCGCGAAGCGTACGCAGTACCATGACATCGAGGTTTTCCAAACTGGGTCCTTTGCTTCCTGCTGGTCTTCGTGATCAGCGCCCCGCCGCAATCTTTCGCTTCAACTGAAATAGAGATTGCGCACCACACTTGACGTGCGCAACGAGTCTGCATCGTCGGTCGCGACGATCCGTCCCCTTGACAGGACATATCCACGGGTCGCCACGCGCAGCGCCATTTCCGCATTCTGCTCAATCAGCAGTATTGTTGTTCCTTCGCTATGCAGGCGGTGGACGATGTCAAAATATTCGCCAATCAGCTTGGGTGAAAGTCCCAGCGATGGTTCATCCATGATGATGACCTTGGGGCGGCCGATGAGTGCCCTGGCCAAAGCAACCATCGCCTGTTCGCCGCCGGAAAGCGTGCCTGCGACTTGGTTTGCGCGTTCGGTGACACGGGGAAATATGCGACCGACTTCCAGCATGCACTGCGCCAGATCGGTTCCACCGGGGTTGACTGCATCAAAACCAAGTCGCAGATTTTGCGCAACGGTCATGGCAGGAAACAGGCGTCGACCTTCCGGTACGAAGCCCACACCCAGTGCGGCAATGCGTTCAGTGCCAATCTTGGCCAGACTTGAACCCATGATATGCACCGTACCGTCGCGGAGCTTGACCAGGCCAGCGATCGTTTTGAACAAGGTGGTCTTGCCAGCGCCATTGGGTCCCAGCACGCAGACAAGCTCACCGGCGCCAATGACCAGATCGATGCCGCGCAGCATCGCCACGCTGCCGTATGAGGTCGATACCGAGTTCATCTTAATCATGAATGCGTGTGCTCCCGAGATAGGCTTCCTGGACCCGCGGATCGCGCTGAACTTCAGCGAATACAGAATCGGCAATCTTTCGCCCATAGTCGAACACTACCACCCGCTCGGGCAATGCGGCCACTAGACGCATGTCATGTTCCACCAGCACGATCGTAAGATCTGGTTGCAGTACCTTGATGGAGCGAATATCGGCGATCAGCGCATCCGTTTCCCTGTCGTCCATTCCAGCGGTAGGTTCGTCCAACAACAGGATTTTGGGGTCAGCTGCAAGCGCACGGGCAATTTCGAGGCGACGACGATCGGCTTGTGCAAGTTGGTCCGCCCCGCGGTTTCGCTGCTCGTACACGTCGCCGCCCACACTCTTGAGGATGCTCTCGGCTCGCGTAGCTGCATCGGCCATCTGGCGTTTAGTGTCGCCGCGCATGAATAGCGCCCGAAATACGCTGGGCCGCGAGCGGGAGTGCATGCCCAGGATCACGTTGTCCAGTACAGACAAGCCAGAGAATAGACGGCTCGACTGGAAAGTGCGCGCAACGCCCAACGCGACGATCTCGTGCGTCGCCCGATTGGTAACGTCCACGTCGGCAACGCGAACACGCCCGGTGGCCGGTTTGTAGATACCCGTGATCACGTTGAACAGCGTCGATTTTCCGGCGCCGTTGGGGCCTATCACGGCGAGGATTTCACCTGTGTAAACGTCCAGACTGACCTCGTTGAGCGCCACCAGGCCGCCAAACCTCATGGTGATGCCCTGGATTTCAAGAGCCTTGGTGTTCATTTTTTGTCACCGTACGTGCGCATGCGCTGCGGGAACAGCCCCTGCGGTCTGATCGTCAGGAAGACGATCACGATGACCCCGTAGAACAGAATTCGATATTCGGAGAACGCTCGCAATTTTTCTGGCATCAGCGTCAGCAGGAAGGTTCCGACGATCACACCGAAGACGTTGTCGAGACCGCCAACGATCACCATGGTCATCAATGTCACGGACACCAGGAAGGTGAAGTTGTCGGGGGCGATGTAGCCAATGTAGAACGCGTACACCACGCCGGCGAAGGCGGCAAGGAAGGCGTCTACCGCGAACGCCAGCACCTTGTACCAGACGACGTTGATGCCCACGGACCTGGCCGCCACTTCGTCCGCCCGAATCGCATTCCATGCCAGTCCGATGTGTGAATTGTGCAGGCGATGCGCCACGACGAGGGCGAGCAGCAGCAGCAGAAGGGCAAGGTAATAGTAGTTCGCCTGCGAAGGCAAGCTCGTTCCGAAAAGCTGTAAAGGCTGCGCGAAGCTGTGGCCAAACAGGACAGGGGCAGGGATTCCTATCAAGCCTTGCGCTCCGCCGGTCCATTCGAAATTGTTCAGCAGCTGATGAATGATCACGCCAAAGGCGATGGTCACCAGCGCCAGGTAGCTGTCTCGGGTCCGCATGGAGGGCAGACCAATAAGGAATCCAAACAGGGTAGCGGCCAGGGCGGCAACCGGCAGCGTGGCCCAGAAACTCCAGTCGAAGTTCAAGGCCAGAAGGGCCGAGCTGTACGCTCCGATGCCGTAGGTGGCCCCTGTGGCGAAGTTCGGAATGTTCGCCGAGCCAAGCTGGAAATTGAGTGCGATGGCCAGCACTGAATACAGAAGACAGATCACCAGCAGGTGCATGTGGTAGGTGTTTTGGCCGAAAGCGAACGGATAGGCTAGGGTGACGATCGCGCCCACGACCAGAGCCACCGACTGGGCCCGCTGGAAACTCTCGACGACGTTCTTCTCCCATGCGGGGTTGCGTTCAATCAACCAAAAGCCCACGGCCATGGTAGCGAGCAGGGCCGTGACCACGGCCGTCTGACTGGCCTTGAGGAAGCACCAGAGAAAAAATGCTGCGCCCAATATCGTCGCCACCACGATCACGCCGTCACGCGGCGACGCGTGCGTTGGAGTAGTCAAGGCACTGTCCACTTCAGTCATGACGACGTTTTCGCCAGCTGGTGTATCCATGATCAGACCTTTTCGATGGTGGTTCGCCCGAGCAAGCCGGCGGGCCGGAACACCAGCACGACGATGACGAGCACAAATGCAACGACCAGCCGATAACTTGCGCCGCCCGGAATGATCGCCTGCGCCAGGGTATCGAGTGCCGCAAGCAGCATGCTTCC